>VBJK01000026.1:0-2047 GCA_005879655.1 Chloroflexota bacterium
TAAAGGTTTCAATCGCTCACGCGCCTCATCCCCCTTTTCCACCAGTACTAGCAGCCAATTGCATCTCACTCATCTCATTGTTTCAATCGCTAACGCGCCTCATCCTCCTTTTCCACCCAACACAGGCACGATGATTGCACGCGCGCTGTTCTCGTTTCAATCGCTAACGCGCCTCATCCTCCTTTTCCACGACCCACCACCACTAGAAGCGAGTCTACTCATGGAATGTTTCAATCGCTAACGCGCCTCATCCTCCTTTTCCACGGCTGCTCAAGGATTGCTCCGCTGATCCGGCGGTACAGTTTCAATCGCTAACGCGCCTCATCCTCCTTTTCCACGCAAATGCGCGATGAGATGCATCAATCTGCTGCATGTTTCAATCGCTAACGCGCCTCATCCTCCTTTTCCACAGTTCATAAGGGTCGTAACGAATCCTATTGTCTTGATGTTTCAATCGCTAACGCGCCTCATCCTCCTTTTCCACACACATCTTTGTTCGCGGCACGATCCCTACCTGCTTTGTTTCAATCGCTAACGCGCCTCATCCTCCTTTTCCACTCCTCCATGATCTGGTCATAAATCTGTTTGGCCAAGTTTCAATCGCTAACGCGCCTCATCCTCCTTTTCCACAGCGGCGTGCCTCGCATGGCCTGAGAAGGCGCTTCAGTAGACTCGTTGCGAGGCAGAGGTCAAAAACGCTTCCAGAAGATCGTACTTCTCCCTCTCATACCTGGAGTATACCTCCGCTCATGAGAATTTACAAGTGCTTGTGGAGCGCAATGAGGCAGGCAGACTAGTGGGTGCGAGGCAGCGAGCGTGGCAAAACCACCACTTCATGCCTCGCATCAGTATGCATGGAGCGTGAGGCTTAATTTGGCTGAGTACCACTCACCTCATTATTGAGCGAGCTGCCATCTACCGCACGCGGTGCCGGTAGCCCCGCGCCATTGCTCTGCGTGCCGACGGCAGCATGACCATTGCTATAGCTTCCATTACCAGCACCCAACAATGGCTCGAACTCGCTGATCACCTTCTTGGCAACTTGGCGAGCATCGGCATCGTCGATCAGTTGCTTAATCTCGTCGGCAACCAGCTCCTCACGCTCGATCAATGCCTCTGCAATCGCAATGACGGCTTCACTGTGATCACGGAAAAGTTGCTTCACAGCTTTAAGCTGTGCCTGCAATAAATCCTCAACGCGCTCGGCAAGTTTGGGTAGTACAACAAACGGATTCATGCCTGAGACAGGATTAACAAAGGCGAGGTAGGAACTAATCGTGCCGTCCATACCATAGGCCCCGATGTATGCGGCTGCTAGTTGTGTTGCGCTAGCAAAATCGCCTGTCACACCGCTCAGGTTTACATCAAGGAATAATTCCTCCGCTGCACGAGAGGCTACCGCAACCTGGATGCGGGCCAGCACATCTTGCTTATTCTGGGTGACAATCGTCTCCTTGGGACGCCAAGCCGCAAAGGCAGCTGCACCTTCCAGATCGCCATGTTTATGCAGTGTGACGAATGCCGGGAAGTTACGATCCATCAGATAGTAACACGCGACGGTATGACCAGCTTCATGATAAGCGAGACGACGACGTTCAATCGGTGTTAGCTCACTCAATTGGCGGAGGCCAAATTCATGTACGTCTTGCGCCTCGATCAGATCTTTATAGGTGACGGTATCACGGCCAGCAAAATGCGCGATAATAGTTGCTTCATTCACTACATGCTTAATAGCAACCGGCGTATATTCCACCATACGCTGCGAAAGAGCTGCGATTGATATATGGGCTTCGTGTTTGACCTTACTGAGATAGTACTCAACCACTTCTGGCCTGTATTTATCTGTCGGCGGAGCAACATTGATTTTGCGATCGAAGCGACCCGGACGCAACAGAGCAGCGTCAAGAGCTTCAGGAACATTGGTCGCTCCAACAGTTAAGACTGGCTGTTTTTGCACACGACCGTGATAAAGACCGACGAGACGCAGCACCTTCTTAAACCAGCCGGTCTCAATATTCGGGGGGTCCATCTCCATGAGCAACTGGTT
>VBJK01000026.1:2117-8436 GCA_005879655.1 Chloroflexota bacterium
ACGAGCCAGACGCCGTGCTTTACGGTAGAGTCGTGAGATCATTAAAACGTCCATGCCCATAAACATGGCACGGAAACTAGCCGCGCTGGCGTAGGCAAAGGGGACACCAGCTTCAGTACTCATACATTGCGCCAGGTAGCTCTTACCAGTTCCAGGATCGCCAGTCAGTAGTAGACCACGTGTAGGGCTACCACCCATCTTCTCAAATTCATCCACGCCGCGTATCAGTGCGACAATACGGCGAGCTGCTTCGAGCACTTCTGGATTACCTTTGTAGTCCTCAAAGGTGACACCTGTTTCACCTGGCATCACCCAATACAAGCGCGGACGGCCCAGGAACCAGAAGAGCGCGACGAACTGTATCAAGATGTAAAGAACGGCGAACATGATCTGTATTGCATACAGGAAAATAACACCTGGCGTTGGTGGTGTCAATTGGGGAATGATGTTGAAGACAATATACCAGCCTAGAAGAAGAGCAATAATAATCCAGAGCCAGCGCAGTCTAACAAAACGCCCGAACTGATCCATACCTACATCAATCGACTTATCGAGGTCACTCGGTTTCTTTTTTTCTTCTGCCATGAGAGATAACCTGCATCCCCTTCCCATGAGAAAGGCTTCTTCATTTACTTCGTTACAACGTTGGACGATTGTTTACCAAATTGGCACCCAGTAACATACTCTCGCTGTCTCGTGCTAGAGTGACGAAATGCCAGATTACGAGGCCCTTCGTATCACCCCCAGGTCCATGAGAAACGTAATTGATAGCGACAAAGGTGTCAACCGTGGTATCTGACTCGCTGTACGATGAGACCACGTTAATAGCTTTCCACTCCAGATTGGACTTCGCCTCGCTGAAGGCCTCTACCAACTGCTGGGGGTCTGTAGCTTGTTTGATATTTTGTTGATCTAAGGATAAAGCCACGATATTACCCTCGCGCAGGTGATACAGCCAGTTCTTTATCTTATGTATGGCACCTGTTTGGTGAACAAGTAGTTAGTCGTGAAAATGCTGAGTACCAGCAAAAGCAGAGCTACCAGCGCAAAAACGAAATGGCGTCTGATGATGCGAACGAGATAATAAAGCCCCTTGATAATAGGTCTCAAGAGATTTTTTAAGAACAGCGCTATAGGTGTTTCACCGGCTCTTTTTCTGGTTTTTACCGGAGGTGGGGTCTGTATCTCTTTGTTATCTAGTGGAGGTAGTGGTCGTTGAGTTGGTGAAGGGCTGATCATCAAATGCTCCTACGTCAACTTTCTTAATATTAGGGTAGAATTTTTACCATTGTACCATACAGTGCAACGTTCTATTTGGCAAGATGTTTTCGTAGGTGAGAAAATATCTTGGAAAGGTGTTCTAGTACGACATTTCTGCTATAATGTACGTACTCCGGTTACGGACAGGGACACATGCTCAAATATAAAAGCAGGAGAGATTTTTTATGGACGGTCTTGCCAATCATGGGGAAGGAGATAGCCAGTGTATCTGGTTGCGCTATGCAACACAATTTACCGTTAATGGGCGTACACATACCATCGAGATGGCACTCCCCATACCTGTTGGTGCGAGTAACGAGCTGCGTGAACAGCTGCTGCGCGAAGCCGAAGCTGGCATGAATATGCTCACTAGCCACGTAGACAGACGTGTCTCACAGATGACACAGCGTCCGCCAAGTGGTAACGTTGCGCCTGACACCAAAATATTACCTCAACAAGTCACACCCGATAGCACAACAGCAACCCCTCCACCTCAGCAGACAGCTCAGGTACGCGAGAGAAGTCCCGAAGTGGCTCCCACTGCGCCTAAAGAAGTAAAAGAAGTAGTTGTTCCGCCTACACGTCCTAGCGTCGGTGCCAGTATGCCCTCGACACCTACTACGACACATGAGACCAGCAGTATGACCATACCAGAGTTCCTTCATCACATTAAAGAAGAGCTGGGTCTGGAATCCAAACAGGCCATGAATATACTAAATGTGCGATCATTGTCTGGTATCAATCTACGAGCCGCGCTGCTACAATTGCAGAAGATGACAGCACAGGGCAATACAGGTCCGACAGAACAGCCTAATCGTTCCTCTACGAATACGAACAAAACGACCGCTGTCCCCCCAACACGTCCTGTACCAGCCAGTAACCAAGCACAGGCCAATAGCCCCAGCAGAACGACTGCTGCCAAAGGTGTAAACCCTACGCTAGCCAACGCGGCGCAGCCACCAGCACAAATGGGTAACTCAGGCAAGCCGCCCGCTAGCGAAGCCGCGAGGCCCACAGTAGAGGAGACACGTAACGAACCGGGAGAGCGCCCTATTCTTATCTTTGATGAAGAGGTTGATTTCGATAAAGAGGGACACCAGCATGAAGAAGAGCAGGTAGCTGGCCTCGATGATTTTGATGATCTAAATATATCTCTTGATTTGGCTGCCCGCGACCTCTCGACTGCCAAAACCAGGATTAGTAGCCTGCGCGAACTGCGTGGTGCTACCGTTGCGAGTACTTCGCGTATCGAGGCATTGCGCAACGTTGTCGCTGACCAGATTAGTGAGCAGCAACTTTATGCTCTGATCGAAGGCATATGGGGAATCTCATCACTGAAGAAATTGAAGATTGATCAGGTGGAAGAGCTGATTACATGGGGCACCAAAGAAGATTACTTTACACAACAGGTAGAGGCGGTCTTGCAGGTTCTTGAAGAAGAGCGTTACTTTTGAATACAGCTCAAATAAGCATTCTCCACGCACAAGGCATCCACAGTGGATGCCTTGTGCATGGGGTAATACTTATTTGAGCTGTATTTCCACAGTGGATGCCTTGTGCATGGAGTAATACTTATTTGAGCTGTATTGGCCCATTGCACAGTCATAGCACTGGCTCTGCGGCATTTGCGTACGGTGCACCTTGAATAGTCCATGTCCAGGAAAGAGACTCTGGATCGGTTCCCACTGGGATTTCTTGTCTGAGCATTTGGTAGAGCACATTTCTAGGGCGGGAATCGCTTAAATAATTCACAAAGACACAATATGCTGCATTGCCATCTTCACCTTGCACACTCCCTTCGTAGGCAAGTACGCCATCGACAACGATGCGGTGGCGTTCGATAAGCAAAGGCTTCTCTTTGCTCCCCGGCTCACATGAGAGCTTATAGCATTTGTTCTCCGTATCCACATAGATAGGGATATTGTGCACTCTGAACCATTCCAAATATTCTATCGTCTGTGTATGACTATCTACGCATATGTCTGTGATACCATTCTTCTCAGCATGTAAGCATGCAATATTCAATTGGGCTAAGGTAGCTTCTATTTCCTGTTGTGAGACGTTGTTATGATGATCCATCGCTTGTAACCTTTCACTAAGCTTAACAATCAAAATGGGACAATGCTACAATTCCTCATTTCAATGGATTTTTCAGGATTTGGTTGCGAGCAGGTCCCTTTGCTCTACACAGCCAGCACAGGACTCACTACACCGTCTTAGAGACAATCTGACAGTGCTCTTTGAACAACTCCATGAACAATCGAGCTTCTTCGTCATGGAATGTGAGAACTTCATTGTCATGGGTGATGAGAATCTCAACATCTCCATTCTCCCTCTTGTCTACACTCACGATGTGCGCAACAGCGACCATGGTATCACCCACTTGGAGAAACTTTGGTGATGCCCCTGATGTGATACCAGTAAGGTCACGTTGGGCGGCCTCGTATTCTTGCGCAATTTGAGCGCGCAACCGTGCTATTGTGCTTTGATTACGTTCCTCTGATGTCATATGAATCCTCTCTGTCAAATGTCGCTAAGAGAAAGGTGCAACACGAGTCGAATAGCAACGGGCAAGCACACCACCCGACTCGCTTGGTACCTGATGCAAGGGGAACAAGAAACACGCCTGGGGGTGTGGCTACTACTCCCTTTTCAGCTCCATCATGCTGGCTCCCGCTCATCGGCTTGTGGCATCGCATGAAGCACTTGCATCAAGAGCTAGTGTAGCAGGAAGTCAAGAGGGTATGTATATATTCTTCAAATAAAAATGAACAATTTTTGTTACAAGCACTTCATTTTCATTTCGTACTCTCATGTGTCTTCCTTACGAAATAGGGAACGGAAACAAGAATGAGGAAACGGAAGTGACAACGAGGTAACACAAGGTAACAGAGAGTAACGAGTTAATCATAAAAAAAGACGTAGCCCATAGAAGGCTACGCCGTGGCTCTGTTTGTGCACTACCAGTGCACAATGAGGTCGTCTAAGTCCGAAACGTCTGTCTCCCCTGGCCATGCGGCACACATAGCAGCATGTGCCCGGATAGCGTCATCAAAGAGGTCGCTTTTTAATGTCTTTGCGCCCTCAATGGCCGTTTTCCAGAGGAGAATACAGCGCTCCATGCTACCCGCCTCATGATCAGTACGCTTTGCCTCTGCTATCGCCTGATCAATCATTGCTTCAACACGACACGAAAAAGGGATAGTCATATCTTGAGCATGCTTCGTCTCTATCTGTGAAAGCGAGTCAGCAGCCGCTTTATGATTGCCAAGGAGTGCATGCGTACCGCCGTCATTGAGGAGCAAAGTTCCGATACTATGATTAATCCAAATTGGCACAATCTCATCAGGAGGACGGCTAAAGAAGGTTTCATGCGCTTTCTTCAGCGAGAGCAATGCGCTTTCTTCCTGCTTGTCACGAGCCTGAAAGCTTGCCAGTCCTGCATAGACATAGCTATAGAGCAATTTGGGAAGAGGCGCTTGTGCATGTCTTGAGGAAACAGTTTTTTGCTTATCCTGCTTGTCTCGCTCGTCAAGCAGATGCTTGGCTTGCAGTGCTGCATGTAATGCCTGTTTATATTGATGCGTATACCAGTAAGCGGAGGCTTTTATTCTTAGTGCTGTTACTTGTAATAACAGACTTTCGGCAATAACACTATATTTTTCTGCTTGCTGTGCATAACTTATTTTGTCATGCTTGCGAGCAAGATGCCCGGCAAGTAGCGATCTCAATAAATAGCACTGTGCGAGCAAATCAGCGGCAACCTTGCGTTGAACGACAGGTGCAGTCCTGACAATCTCTTTCAGGGTAGGAATATAATAGGACACGATATCATCGGCAAGTGCTAACTCTGTGCCATGACGCAAAGACCAGCAAGCTACAATGCCAGCGGTGCAATGTGCTAAGATATCTTCAGCTGGAAATCTAAAGACAGCGCAAGCAGCAGAGAGTTTGAGGATATCAATGGGAGCAAGTGCTAAGTGACGGATGACGCTACGGCGTGTGATGTCTTCCATGCTGTTATCCTCCAGCTCCAAGATAAGAGTCACTTGGAGTACGTGATAACGGGCATCGTTGCGCGGCCAGCCCCACACAATCTTTTGGATACGCCATGCGGGATCTTCTTCACGAAAGGTGGCCAGAGCGTCGTCTTTCGCCTCATCAGTTGTTGTCTCTGTGTCAACAACGATTTCAGGGAAACCTAGCGCCGCCGCAGACATACCAAAGAGTTCACGGAGTTTGAGGAGGTGTTCCGACCGTGGGGTATCTCCCTCTTTTTCCCACCGATACACGGTTGTTCTGGTCACTCCTACATATTTGCCGACTTGTTGTAACGACAAGTTCATGCGTTCCCGTGCTGCTATTAACTCTGGACGCTCTTTTCCCGTTGCCGTTGATAATTGTGCCCGTTCCATTATCTCACCTCGCCTACTCTGTGTGATCCTGGTCGATATATGTAATTGTATCGACACTATACGATAGTATGCACTTTTTGTCAAGTTGAGTGGGCACGCTTGCATATTTCCAGGCGTGGAGCCGTTGTATAGAATGTGCACGCCGATGTAGCATATAGGATAAGCTACAGGATACGATAATGAGTTGCCATTGCGTATATAGTTCTCGTTATGACGCAGACGCTCTGGCATGAAGATAATGATATTAGATAGCTACGGGTAATAGCCACATATTGGTAAAATATTGAGAATGGTACACATCTCGTTACAGAGAATGCCAGAGTGTGAGACTCAACAGTTTCCGAGAGGCGCAGCAATGCTATACCTGAGCGTAGCCTCTCGGAAAAGATCAGAGGCGGGTTGATGCGATTATGGCCCTTATAGATGTGTTTTTAGCATATGAAATAAGCTCTTCTGTAGTGAGCCTCTCGGAAACCATTGACTAACATAGCTTCTCAGGCTATACTGTAAGGGGTGGCGTCTAAATGGCGTTTGGGGTCCGTGAGGATTTGTAACCACCCATATCCAACCACTGTGTTTCGATGTGCCAACGCGTCTAAATGGCGTTTGGGGTCCGTGAGGATTTGTAACCAAATGGGCAAACG
>VBJK01000027.1:0-6286 GCA_005879655.1 Chloroflexota bacterium
TGCTGGTCTGCCTGTCCCAGTGGGGGTTGCAGGCGAGCTATATATTGGTGGAGTTGGCGTGGCACGTGGTTATCTCAATCGCCCAGAACTCACCGCTGAGCGTTTCCTGCGCGACCCCTTCTCGGATCAGCCACAGGCACGCCTCTATCGTACCGGCGACTTGGCTCGCTATCTGCCCAACGGGGCTATCGAGTATCTGGGCCGCCTCGATCAGCAGATCAAGCTGCGTGGCTTCCGCATCGAGCTAGGCGAGATCGAAAGTGTCTTGAGCCAACATCGCGCTGTTGGTGAGGTGGTCGTCACCTTGCAGATCTATGGCAGTAGCGATCAACGCTTAGTGGCCTATGTGGTTTTGCATAAAGACTGCAAGCTTCCCATGAGCGCTTTACGCGAGCATCTGGCCCAGCAGGTTCCTGAATACATGGTTCCCTCTGTCTTTCTCTTCCTAGATGCCTTGCCTCTCAATTCCAGCGGCAAGGTTGACCGGCGTGCGCTTCCTGCTCCCAGCGACGAGCACCCAGAAACAGAGGCATCCTTTATTGCTCCACGTACTCCTACTGAAGAGATCATCACTACGGCTCTTGCACGGGTGCTGGGCCTCAAACAGGTGAGCATTCATGACAATTTCTTTGCCCTTGGTGGCCACTCCCTGCTGGCACTACAAGTCATCTCACAATTGCGCACCATCCTAGGAATAGAAATCCCTCTGCGCATCTTTATCGAAGCACCAACAGCAGCCCGGTTAGCAGAGATTGTTACACGAATGAAAGATCAAGAGGTCTTTCCCAGTGTGGAAGAAGTAAAGGGAGATTCCCGAACTCCGATCGTCACGGTGCAAGCAGGTGGAACCAAAAAGCCATTCTTCTATCTGCATGGAGAGTGGAAAGGCGCAGCTCTATATAACTGGCAACTGGCACGCCATCTAGGTCCTGAGCAACCATTTTACTTATTGGAACCGTATAAGTTCGATGGCTTAGCGGCCCCCACGATTCAGCCAGAAGGTCCATATCTGCTTGGTGGTTGGTGTAATGGAGGTCTTATGGCCTATGAGATAGCTCGGCAACTGCAAGCACAAGGACAGACCGTTGCTTTACTGGCGTTGATGGACCCCACTGCTCCTGTTCCTGCACCCCGTAGATTAGTACGCAGTGCCATTAGTCTCTGCGGTAACTTTCTACGGCTTGGCAAGGATCAACAATTCGATTGGTTCCTTCGCGTGCAACATATCTATAGATATCTGCGCTTTTCGCGCTACAGGCTCTCAAAAATCTCTGAACTCATAAAAAACAGCGAGCAAGAGGAAGCTCAGTTGAGCCACCTCAAAGGAGGTTTGGGGGCTCTGATGCTCAAACTTCACGCACTGGTACCGAGGGTTACACTCCTACGCCAAGAATATACAAACATGTATGACTGGGCAGCTTTAGATTACGCACCAGACTTGTACCCTGGAAAAATAACTTTTTTATGGACAAGCGAAGAAGCATGGCGTTCTATGGAGTGGCAGAAAGAAGTTAACGCGAAAGAAGGAGAAGCGGAGATCTATAGTATTCCCGGCAACCATTTAACTAGCAGAACTGAGCATTTTCAAACTTTTGCTGAGCGTTTGAGCGAATGCATGGATAAGGCTCAAAAGACTTTGTTGAGCTGACACGGAAATACCTGACACCCAGTCTCCAAAAAAATGTTTTTTTACCTATATAGGCGTAAAATGATGAATCAAATATTCAAGAAGCCGACAAGTATACAAGTAGCAACAGCGGCGTTGCTTCTTGTACTTTCAGTAACTCCTTTGTATACTTGCACTAATATCGGCGGCAGGCAAAACGACCTACCGTTACCAACGCTTCCTCCACGACCCGGTTTAAGCCAGGGTCTGTACGAGAGTTGCACGCCATCATTGGGCAAGACATGTTTTGATCGATTAAAGCAAATGGCTCAGGTTGGCTTCACGCTGGTCCTGAACTATGATCTACTTTATGGCACTGCGGATCAGCAACTAGCCTATGCCCAGCAGGCACATGTACTTGGGATGATAATCATCTGGCCTTTACATAACCCGGCCATTTGGAATGGTGGAGACACCAGGACCACATTCCCTCTCATCTCAGATACATGCGGTTGCTCTGATACGCAGGGTTTCATCGGCTATGTGATCAATCTGGTGAAAGGGTTGCCTGCAACATGGGGATACTACATAGGGGATGAAGTACCAGTGAGCGATCATGCAAAACTGAAGGTGATAAGCGATCTCGTTAAAGAACTAGATCCTAATCATCCCCGACTGTTTGTCGCATCATCTTATTCTGCAAAAGCAGTGCAGAAATTTCTTGCGCCATTTGCCGATACAGCTGAAGTCCTAGCTGTAGACTATTATCCCGTGGGATCAGGTAATGCAATTAGCGAGGTTGCTCCTATTGCTCAAGCAGTCCAGACTCTAGCTAATCAAGAAGGCAAACAATCAGCAATGGTGCTACAGTCTTTTAGTTGGGCAGACTATCCCGATACAAAAAGCTGTTTTCCTCTTCCAATATGCGCTCGCTTCCCAACCAGGGAAGAAATGCACCAGATGTTTGACCTTACTATAAAAAACACGCACCCTACACTCATCTTATGGTTTAGCTATTACGGCATCGTAGGATCGAGTGATCACACGATGCATTGGCGGGATCTTGTAGAGGCAGCACGTGAGTGATATCTACTAATTCTATTACTCTTTTTAAACAGAAAAATATGCTATAGTAAAATAGCCAGAAACGCAGCAAGACAGGGCTATGATCGGCAACAAAGGAAGAACTATGAGTAAATTTGGTAAAAGCAAACAAAAAAAGCTAAGCAAACGACAGAAGGCGATATTGGCTTTTTTGTGTATAGTCATACTGGCTGGAACGAGCATGTCACTCATCATGGGATATTATAGCTATCATCAATCGGTAGCACTTGTACAAACGGGAGCGCAGCACTTGCGCAATGCTGAGACACTGTTGCAAACCCTGGCTAAACAACCTTCCGATGAACAAACCATAGAAAAAGCCCAACAAGAGTTTTCTTTAGCTCTGTCCTCTTTTACACAAATTAACGCAATGGTTCAAATTGTACCGCAAGTTCCTGCTAGTATTTCTCCTTCTCTAAGTGCAGCATCTCATCTGGTGCCACTGGCCGTTTCAGGATCACAGGCAGGTGTACTGGGTTGTCAGCTATTGAAACTCTTCATTAGTAAATTTCATAATCTATCGAATACTCAGGGGCAAGGGCTTACTATGGGAGATATGGAACTTCTAAACCAGAAATTTGCTCTCTTTACTCAGGCCCTTGCTCAGGTTGTCAGCCAATCGAAACAGGTAAAGTCATCTGATTTGCAGTCTGATCCCCGCCTTGGCAAAATGTTTGGATCACTCCAGAAGCAGATACCAGCCATTGAGAAGTTCCTTTCAGCGTCTAGCCAGATCCAGACTCTTGCTCCTGTATTGCTTGGCGTTTCCTCGCCAGCTAAATATCTGGTAGAGGTGCTCGACTCCACAGAACTTCGACCAGGAGGAGGCTTTGTTGGCAGTTACGGCATTGTCACGATTACAGGAGGACGCTTGGTCTCGGCGCCAATTACCGACACAACTCTTTTGGACCATCCATTTGAGCTTGCTGGTGGAAAAATTGCTTTGCCTTCCACCTATTCATGGTTTGATCTAGTCTCAAACTGGAGCCTCCGAGATTCTAATCTCTCTGCCGACTTTCCAACCAACGCTCGTTATGCTGAGCAAAACTATCAACAGGAGGGAGGCAAAGATACCTTCTTGGGGGTTATTGCCATCACACCTACCCTGATTCAACGTGTTCTTGACATCACTGGATCAATTCAGGTTCCCGAATATCACGAGACTGTGACGGCTAAGAATTTGATCTCCCTCATTCACACTTATCAGTTGGGCCAAGGTCACGAAAGCGGGTACATTCCCTCCTCAGATGGATACTCATCACAACGTAAGCATTTCACTGCGCTATTAGCCAAAAACCTTCTTGACCGCGTCAAAACCATTATGCCCACGATGATGCCACGCTTTCTGCAACTTATGAAGGATGCCATAGGTGGAAAAGATCTTCAGATCTATTTCAATTCCAGTCAAGTTGAAAGTCTACTTCATTCATATAGCTTGGACTCAAGCATTCAGCCTACCTCAGACGATGGCCTTATGGTTGTGAATGCGAATATCGGTGTAACGAAAGCAAATCTCTATATTGTTAGTAAACTCATAGACCAAGTAACAATTGATACACAGGGCAATGCGGTACATCATACCAGTATCAATTATTCATGGACTATACCAGGTCCCTACTTCGGCCATTCGACTTATCGCGATTACGTGCAGATCTACGCACCGCTGAACAGCAATTTGCAATCTCAGCAGGGTTGGCAATCGCGTGGTACCAGCGCAGCGTTTGATCACACTATCTGGACTGGTTTCTTTACGCTCACTTTTGGTCAAAAGCTCACGATTACCCTCGAGTGGACCGACCAGAGTGCGGCGAAACAGAATGAGTCCGGTTGGCACTATACATACCTGATCCAGCGCCAGCCTGGTACTCAGTGGACATATTATCTCCAAGTGAAGCTGCCAGCGTGTGCAACGATACGCCAGTTGGAAGGGGGTCTGACAACCAGCAACCCGCAGACTGCAACTATCTCGCATGATCTGGATAAAAATACAACGCTCGGCATAGATTACACCTGCTGATGATCAAGACTCTCCCTCACTTTTGATGAAAAGCTCAACAAGACAGAGGGAGGTATAATAAAAGGATGAAAACAGCATCAATATTCTCTTCAACAGACAATTTGGGAGATCTGATCGAGCTGTTTCTTCCAGCACCGCAAGGTCTGCGAATGCACCAACTCGTAGTCACATCAGATGAGCTAATCTTGCAGTTAGTTTCATCACGATCAGAGGCCCGCTGTCCCGTGTGCGGGCAGATGAGCGCACGTACACATAGCCACTATCAGCGGACATTGCAAGACCTGCGCTTTTAGCCAGCGCCGCATGAGGCTGCGCCTCCAGGTCCATCGGTTTTTCTGCGAGAATCCTTGTTGTGCTCGCAAGATCTTTACAGAGCGTGTGGCTGACCTAGCTCTCCCCTATGCTCGCCGTACGACACGACTGCTTGAGGAATTACTGAGCGACGTGAAGCCAGAAAACATGTTGCTTGGGCCTAGTAACCAAGTGTTGCTCAGCGATTTTGGCATCGCGGTTGCTGCTCACCGGACGCAATCACTCCATACTCAGAATGCGCTAGGAACTATCGCTTACATGGCTCCAGAGCAGGCAGAGGGCAAAGCACGAACCGCCTCAGACCAATATGCCCTGGCTGTATGTGTCTATGAGTGGCTCTCAGGCCGACTTCCCTTCTCAGGAACCTCAACGCTAGAGATCGCATTGAAGCACCAGCGTCAGCCATCTCCGTTCTTGAAGAGAAACAAGAATCCCCACATCTACTCCATGCTCCCCGATATCCAAGAAGTAGTGATGAAAGCCCTTGCTAAAGATCCACGTGACCGTTTTGCGCATATTCTTGCGTTTGCGGAAACGCTCGCCAATGCCTGCACAGAAGACGATCCAGACGTTCCCTGCGGGAGCGTCCTCACCTGCTATCGCGGGCATGTTGCTCATGTGTTGACACTTGCCTGGTCTCCTAATGGGCAATGGATAGCATCTGGTGGAGTTGATGGGACAGTGCAGATCTGGGAGGCTAAAACAGGGAAGATACGCTCTACCTATCTGAGCCATAAGGCAGAAGTGAATACGCTTGCCTGGTCCCCGGATGGTACTCACCTCGTCTCAGGCAGTGAAGACCAGACTCTCCATGTTTGGCATGCGCCTACCGGGAAGCAGATGTTGACCTATCGTGGTCACACAGATGGGGTTGATGCCGTCACCTGGTCCCCGGATGGAACACGCATTGCTTCGGGCAGTTCGGACAGAACGATTCAGATTTGGGACGCGACCAAACGACTTAGAATCAGTATGTTCTGAGGTGGTCTCCAAATTACCATCTAGCTCACATATACATTGTTTTCGCATGTCTAGTGTATATATGTATTTCAGGATTCGCTCCAACAATGGACAGAAACTTTCTCGTAAACTGAGGCTGAAGGTTTGATATTGCTCACTACTGCCTTCACAATTCTCAAATCCATTTGTGCTCCGATCTCTTGATTGAGGTATCGTGGTACATACCCAATTTTCACTCCTTCTTCGGTCAAAACCTCAATGGCATTTTCATCCCAACGACATTCTGG
>VBJK01000027.1:6519-8603 GCA_005879655.1 Chloroflexota bacterium
TCAGTTCTCTAGCTAGCTGCGAGGGACTGAAACCCAGCGTAGAAAATAACGCGGCGGCTGGCGTCTTCACCCCAAACTTGGCATACGCAGGAAGCAAAATAAGCTCTTGTCCAAGGGGAGTGTTGAGCAATTCTATTCCATACAAGATACTGACAGTAGCTTTGGAAAAGAGCCAGAATGCACTCAACGTCCACGACGCCTTGTATTCCAACGTATCATGGGTATAGTCCGTATATGTTTGAGCACGCAAAGAAATATCTTTGATTTTGACGAAATGACGATAGGTCCAATCTGGATCATCATACCATATCCATGCGACGCGCCCACTGTGTCACTACCCTGACTTGCTCAATCAGAGAGTCCTGCTCGCTGCGATAAGTGGTCAGCCTTCTGGTAACACCCAAGCTGAGCTAGAGGCCATAGCCCTCTCTCTCAACGCAAAGGAAGCAAGCATCAAAGCTGCAAAGCCAGCATATTTTCGTGGTCAGCACGATGAACAACTGCAAACGCTCATAGAAGAAGAACCTCTCCGATCTCTCGATCAAAAACAGTTCCATAGCGTGATACGCAAGGTGGCACAAGAACAGGCCCTCACACCACACATCGCGCTGGAAATCCTCCGCAGACTTGAGCAACAGCTTCTCAAAGACAACGACCTGTACACCCTCTCTTCCGCTTTGAAAACAACGGCCAAGATTGGGAACCTATTAAGCAGGCCGCGTGCCATTTTCTTGTCAACAACCCCTCATATGCTGTCATGTTACTCAATCGAGGACGACAAAGTGGAAAGTGGACCGTCCTCAAATGCGATGAAGTCAGCTATCTTGCTGGCCTTTACTCAGCACAAATGTCGTTGCAATACGAGGGGCAAGAATATACATCTTCCTTGCAGGCAGCCATGAGAAAAGATCGGGCTAAACAGCAAGCTTGCGCAGACGTTTTGACCAAGATTGTAGGAAGTGTACTGCCGCAAGCCTGTTGAGAGCCAGAACCTTGAAATGGCCTTGCGAACCTTTCCTGAGAGCAGGATACAGAAGCTGAGCCGCTGGAGCAACGTGCCCTCTCCATTCGAGTCCAACGACGAGGATCAACTCATCCTCTGACACAGGATACCCGAAGGGACTATGCCGCCTTCCTGCGTCTCATGGGATGCGATGCAGAGACGAGAGCGCTCGAAACGAACCACGAACCACCTGCACCGACATCTCATTGATTCCCATCGTGCCATCCCTTGTCCTGCCAACGAACCACAGCGATACAACACGCCCTTCATCGACTCACTATGAGCGAGCCACGTGAACCTCACAGCTACGTTGTTCGTTCTGTGTAGCACGATGCTGTCATCGCCGTGTGCCGTCGAGGGTGCTCGTTGCAGACTGCTACTCTGTTAGCCACGATCTGTCAGTCCGAACACAAGTGTTCTCTTAGTACAGAACGCGAATCCTCGCCAAACAATAGTCTTGCATTGCAAGTCGCCCAGTGTCGTTGGCGATTGATGAGAGTCACCCATCTGCCAACGACACCACAGCGAGAGACCACACCATCATTGACACACAAAGCGATCTTCGTCAAGACTTGCCAGATTGATCTTTCTCCACCTGAGTGCCTCTGCCAGTTGAGATCCAATATTGAAAAAGCTTTTTCTGTCTTTAGCTCTGGTGACTCTCGTGGTCTGTGGCATCCTGACTCTGCCCACTACTACTTTTGCTGCACTAGCAACGCGTTCTGCTATGACATCCACGCAGAGGCTAGCACCATCCTGTTCTGAGGCACCCGTCGAGTCTGTTCATTGTCTGGCCCTTCGAGTCGTTCCACCGGATGGGACTCCTCGTGCCAATGGTCCATCCGGCTTCGGGCCTGCCGATCTGCGCTCTGCGTATAATCTGCCAACCACTGGAGGAAACAACAAGACCATCGCCATTGTCGATGCCTTTGATAACCCCAATGCCGAAGCAGACCTGGCGGTCTATCGTTCCCACTTTGGCCTCCCGCCCTGCACAACCGCCAACGGCTGCTTCAGCAAGGTAGACCAGAGCGGAGGTACCGACTATCCACCAGCCGATAGTGGGTGGGCACAGGAAATC
>VBJK01000028.1 GCA_005879655.1 Chloroflexota bacterium
AGCGCAGTTAACCCGGCCATGCCCAGACAAAACCAGCCCGCAATCGACTCGTGGAGATTTGTCAGATAGATACCTGCGACAAGCGTACTGGCGAACAGGAATACTCGCGAGAGGTTGCCCGAATTATCGCTATTCTGAGCTGGCCCACCATGCCTGCGCCGTCGTCGTCCACGTCGTACACTGACTACATCGCCCACCTTGACCTCAAGCTGTCCCGTTTCGATGCGCGTAATCACGCGCTCCAAAGAGCTTGGGAGGGTCAGTAGTACGCGTCCTGTGTCGAGCAATTGTGAAAGCACATCTTGTAGGGTCTGTTCCATACCTTTTTCGTCCAGGCCCAGGAAGTCGCGTGCGTAGGGTACAGCGACATCAATGAAATTAAAATGAGGAGCCAGGCCCGTCGAGACGCCTACTAGCGTAGCAATCGCGCGACCAGTATAAGCGAACTGCGCGGGCACCTGGAAGGGTTGTCCATAAAGTAGCTGCTCCAGCTCTTGCGCCACTTCAGGAAAATGAAGTTTGCGCGCCTCGCCGAGCGTAATACCATAATATTGCTCCACCATCAGCGAGATACCGCGTTCGACCGCTGCCATATTAGCATCGCGTCCAACAAAGCCAAGCTTGACCAGTGCATTGAGGATACTATGAGAATTGCGTCCAACAAAGCCCAGAAAGAGGTCACGCAACGCCAGCTTCATATGCTTCGTCAGCGTGCCAACCATACCAAAATCGACAAAGGCGATGATCGGATCACTGCCCGTTGAACCTTGTTTGACAAAGATATTACCGGGATGAGGATCAGCATGAAAGAAGCCGATTTCAAAAAATTGGAAAAAGTAAGCGCTAACGGTACGCGTTGCCACCGCAAGCCGATTGATGCCTGCGGCTTCGAGTGCCTCATAATCATTAATCTTGATGCCATCGATCCATTCAAGGACCAGGACACGGCGCGAGACATAGTCATCATGAACACGAGGAATATAAACGGTTGGATCATCACCAAACATTTCACGAAAACGTCTGGCATTCGTTGCCTCGGTGACATAGTCAATTTCTTCATAGATGGTACGCCGGAATTCGCGGTAGACGCCCCTCAGATCAATGAAATTGCTGGTATCCATAAAGCGAGTAATGACCCAGATGACAAACTTGAGCGAGCCTAAATCCATCGCTACAAGTGCATCAATATGTGGGCGTTGTACTTTGACGGCAACGGTCTCCCCCGTTGTTGCGAGCACAGCTTTATGGACCTGTCCTAGCGAGGCCGCGGCGGTACATTCTCGTTCCAGCGTACTAAATAGCTTAGTGATGGGCTGACCCAATTCGCTCTCAATGACGCGTACAACGTGTTCAAAGGGGGCTGCTGGTACTTCGTCCTGTAGGGTGCTGAGCACCTTGAGTGCCTGATCTGGTAGCAGGTCTGCGCGTGAGCTGAGGAACTGTCCTAGCTTAATCATGAGCACGCCCAGTTTGAGTGCTGCTTTGCGGAATGCAGTGAGGACCTCTATTAAAACGTCAACGTTGGGTCGCACCTCATAATGGCCGCGTTCATGGGCGCGAATGACGCGACGCCGCTCACGATAGATAACCCAGATCGTCCAGAGCAGTAAACGGCTAACGACGATTGCCCTCCATAATCGGTACCAGGGTGAGATTGCTGACATGAACTCTTATACCTTTCCATGATTAAGAGAGATTGTATGGTGAAGATGCTGGTCATATGCGAGTTTGCTCGCTGGCCCTATCTTGTATAGTCTTTTTGGATAAGAAAGTTGCAGAAGGGAGGACATCCCTTTCTTTGAGATAAGTCACGGCAAGCCCTTGCAAAAGCAATAGCCTTTGATTATACTGCCGAAGAGACAAATAGAAATTTCTACTACCCTGGAATGCCAATAAACCTATAGCCTATTGCACGGAGGAGACAAAAAAATGGCGAGTGAAGAAAGAGGGAAAGGTAAGTTAATTGCCTTTGGTTGGTACGGTGGAAAATATAGCCATCTCAATTGGCTCCTGCCCCTGTTACCCAAAACCACACACTTTTGTGAGCCATTTGGTGGCTCTGCCGCTGTACTCATCAATAGAGACCCATCACTGGTCGAAACATACAATGACCTGCATAGTGAAGTTGTTAATTTCTTCCGTGTGCTCAGAAACCAGAAAGAGGCGCTGATCGAAGCTATCGGGCTAACGCCTTTTTCCCGCGAAGAGTTCGAGCTTGCCTGTAGCTCATCTGAGGAAACGTTATCTGATCTGGAAAGGGCCAGGTGTTTCTATGTGCTGGCGCGACAGGTGAGGACGGGTCTTGCGCAAAAAGCCAGTGCTGGTCGCTGGGCACATTGCCTTTTAACGAGTCGTGCAGGCATGGCTGGCGCTGTTTCGCGGTGGCTGGGAAGCGTCGAAGATCTCTCAGAAATCGCTCAGAGACTGCTCCGTGTGCAGATAGAGCATGCACCTGCCATTGAAGTTATTCGACGCTATGATAGTGAAGAAACATTATTTTATTGTGATCCCCCTTATCCACATGACTCGCGCGGCGACAGCAATGCTTACGCCCACGAAATGACCAATGGAGAGCATAGAAGGCTGGCCGAAGTCCTGCACAGTGTGCGAGGGAAGGTCGCATTATCTGGCTATCACTGTGCTATCATGGAAGAGCTTTATGGCGATTGGAATGCTGTTGAGGCTCCGGTGAAAATGTGTCATTCGACGAAGACGCCGCGTCAGGAAGTACTTTGGGTCAATTATGCAATTGAGGAGATAGGTATATGTCAGTCACAGAAGGAAGTGGAACCAGCACAGGAGGAGATCCTACAACGATTCTTGCTCTAGCATTTGAGCGAGCTAGAGCAAGCCTCACGAGTCCAATAATAATTGACCGACAGATTGTGCAAAGAATAGAGCTGGTAGCCCGATCACCACGCAATAGAGCTTGTATTCGTTTTCTTCTGGCATGCACGCTAGCAAAAAGTATTAACCCTCATGTGGATATTCGTAAACCCTATACAGAAATAGGAACGCCAGATGCTTACTCTGGTCGGACTATCGATGAAAACTACATAGGATCATTCGTGCGTGCACGCAAGCTAGATTGTAATGCCACCACAGCATTTCTCACGCCAGCTTTGCGTAATATCACCACTGTATTAACGCCCGATCTAGTCATAGCAGGAAACCCACCACAGGTTTATCAAGCCGCACTCCAGTTACTCACAGATGTACAGGAGAGCAAAGTATCTGCACAAGATGTGCTTGCTGAGGCGTTTAGATGGCTTCTTTTGATGAAAGACGAAAGGGTCTTGCGACTAGATAAGGCACTTAATAGCTTGAATTTTTCAGAATCTACAGTCCCCTTATCCTCGGAAGACATTGTGACACTTGTTGAGCAACATTTGAAGTCCCCTTATTCCAGCCGTCTTCCTGTCTTAGCGGTGGCTGCTGTCTACCAAGCCGCAGAACAAAATTTGGGTGAACGCTTTCTTCCTCTGACAGCTCATAATGCCGCTGACTTACAAACGAAATCACTTGGTGATGTGCAAATTGCGCTTTTGGATGATAACAAAGTGGTAACTGCATATGAGATGAAGGCCAGGAAGGTAGAGATAGAAGATATTAATACTGCAATTGAGAAAGTTCAAAAGGCTGGCAACAGAGTTGACAACTACATTTTTATCACTACGGAAGAGATCAGTACTCAGGTCAAAGATTATGCAGCAACTCTTTATAAAAGCACTGGTGGTATGGAGTTTGTTGTGCTTGATTGCATAGGATTTATCCGACACTTTTTACATTTATTTCACCGAATAAGGATAAAGTTTATAAATGCGTATCAAGAGCTTGTCCTTGCAGAGCCAGATAGCGCGATCCGTCAAGAATTAAAGGTAGCATTTTTGGCACTTCGGCTTGCTTATGAAAGTGCGTACAGGGATGATGAAACTACTGATACGGTTTAGATGAAAGAGATAGTGCTCTATAGTATGAATGATTGGAACTTTCACCAGATTGGTGAAAGTTCGTCAAAACAATGCAAAAACAAACTCTCATCACCCCAACCATAAATCGCACACTATCCCAAACCCCCCATGTCACTTTCAACCACCCATCATCGTGTCCCCTCTATGCCAACCATCATTCATATCACCAACCCAACAAGGAGTAAACCAATGCCAGAAAATCAATCATACCCATCCCAGTTTCCACCACAACAGCAGCAACCCCACGGTAGTGAGCAGAAGATGACGCCCCAACCACAGACCAGCGGAACTACTTATCAAGCCAGCGGCAAGCTGCGAGGAAAAGTAGCACTGATTACCGGAGGTGACAGCGGGATCGGACATGCCGTTGCCGTCGCCTTTGCCAGGGAGGGAGCTAATTGTGCCATTGTCTACCTGGATGCTTACGAGGATGCCCGTGCCGTCAAGCAAGAAATTGAAGACCTCGGACGCAGTTGTCTGACCATTGCAGGCGATGTGGGCAATGAGCGTTTTTGCCAGCAAGCCGTCCAGCAGACCGTGACTACGCTGGGCAAGCTGGACATTCTGGTCAATAATGCTGCCGAACAACATCCCCAATCCAGCATTGAAGAGATCAGTGAGGGCCAGCTAGAACAAACTTTCCGCACAAATATCTTTTCCATGTTTTTTATGACAAAAGCAGCTCTTAAACACTTAACCAGCGAGAGCACAATCATCAATACAACTTCTGTGACTGCTTACCAAGGCTCTGCACATTTGCTCGACTACTCAGCAACAAAAGGTGCTATCGTGGCATTCACCCGTTCACTATCACAAGCATTAATCGAGAAGGGGATTCGCGTCAATGGCGTAGCTCCTGGTCCCATCTGGACACCTCTAATCCCCTCAACGATGCCGCAAGAGAAAGTCACGTCGTTTGGCTCGGATGTGCCGATGAAGCGCGCAGGACAGCCGGAGGAACTTGCACCCGCTTATGTCTTCCTGGCGTCCAAGGACTCTTCCTACATGGCAGGTCAGATTCTTCATCTCAATGGAGGCGTCGTAGTCAATGGCTAACCCACCCATTTAGGGCTGAAGCATCAGCTGATCATTTTCATCAAAGGCAAAGTCCGCACTCTCCATATGCCAATCCGGCTGGATGATCACAAAGTTACCAATCCAGTGATGCTTGTCGGGGTTAAGCGTGCCAG
>VBJK01000549.1 GCA_005879655.1 Chloroflexota bacterium
CCGCAATAAAAAAGCTTTTCTTCTGCATTTACCATTTTGTACTGTGATTAATGCGATCTCTAACACTCTTGCGCGCCCAGATCTGTACCAGTTGCCATGTTCCTGCAAAGTTGGGACTTTGCATATCAAGTCTAGCCTGCCGATAGACACGCTCGAAATCCTCTGCGGAGATGTTGTGCTGAAGCAGGAAGGGTTTGATGAGCAGGAAGAAGACCAGGATAGTCGAGCGCAAGCTATTGCCCCGTAACAGTTCGTGTGAAGGCAACTCGCTGGCTAAAGGCAGTGTCACCACCCGTTGCTGCACATCGAACCAGCAGGGCTTCTCTAAGAGCGCTATTAATGATGAGGCGGAGGGTGACGTGGGAGCACCTCCTGCGCTAGCGATGCACTGGCGATACCAGGTAGTCATCTGAGCACAGGCAGGACTACTGCTTTCTCCCATAATGCCTTCTAGCAGTTGTAGCGTTCCCCCTGGCCGCAATAGCTCCCAACATCTGCTGAGCAATGGCGAATAGGCGGTGAATGATAAGCGACTTGAGAGCAACCAACCGTTGATCAGATCGAACCAGTTTGTGGCAAAGAGATTTTGCTGCTCGTTGCTCGCTAATGTTGCCAGATCTACAGTAGTGAAGTGAACAGCTTTAGCGCGTTGTCCGCGTGCCTGTGCCCTGGCGTACTGCACGAGTGCTGGATTGCTCTCCACGCCGATCACTTTACCCTGCTGCGCGGCAACAGCAGCATCTAATGCCCAGTAGCCCGCACCACAAGCGAGATCGAGGATAAGTTCGACGCCGTCCGTATCATACTCCGGTGGGAAGGTACTCCCCGTGTGCTGTAGAATGCTCTGGTAGAGCTTCCCCTGACGCGCCAGTTCTGTTGGAGAGTTGGGATCAACGACGGTGAGGGGACCATGAGTGGTCCGACAGTGCATCGTCTCTGAGAGCGTGAAAAGTGGAAACATAGTCCCTGCTACTTCTTTACAAACATTTTACGCATAAGGGTTGGATGGTTGGTCATAATAATAGATCTCTTCATGGGTGCTTTCCCCTCCTAACAACCATTGATGATGGCCTGAACAGGTGCCGATGAGACAAGTATAGCATAGTTTGTGCTGTTTCGCAAATATAAGAGATTGCTTGTTTTTAAGAAATATAGCGATGCCATAAACTAAGCGCATGAGTGAAAATCTTGATCTTCCCGGTCTTCCTGGGTACGCTTCAATAAAAGAGTCCGCAAAGATACTCGGCGTTGCCGAGAGGACAGTTTATGAGTATGTGGAAGAGGGAAGACTGCCTGGTTTTCGTGCCGCCAATGTCATCATGATAAATCGTGAAGATCTGCACAAGTTCAAACGCAATGCAGCGGGACGCCCACGTAAGATGACACCTCCCTGGCGTATATCCTCCGGCGAAAACCGTCAGTTTGTACTACTGATCCACGTATCCGTAAAGGCTGGCCAGCTAGATGTCCTGAAGCAAAACCTAGAAGAGATTAGAAAAGGTAATCGTCACCAATTTACCGGAACGGTCGTTCGGTCTGTTATGAAGAGTGAAGTACATCCAGAGTGGATTGTTATTTCGCTGACGTGGCGCGGCACAGTGATGCCAAGTGAGGATGAGCGTGAAAAAGACCTGGAGGCGTTCCGGCGGGAGCTGGCCCACGTTCGCACAAGTGCTACTCTTTCATGTTTTCCTGACAGGCAGTTGAGGGATAGGCCAGATTTCTACAGCTAAGGCTGCCAGTTCTGACGCTCTCTTCTCAATCTCCGCCGCATCCCACTTTTCCAGCCTACTCAAACTCCGGTTCAGGCGAATAGGGCTATAGGCGAACCCGCCTTCGATGTCGCGTTTCATCAGGAATGGGCGGTCGCTGAGTTCAGAGTTGTAGCCAGTGAGGGTGAGATTGCCGATAGTATGCAAATAGCGTGCTTGTACCCCTTGCCAGTTGGGACCAAGATCCCGTTGCCACTCAGCTGACAACTGTTTATTCTGCGGCATGATATGCTCTATAGTGCACTTCTCAATATCAACTGGCTCCTTATTCTTGTAATTTTCCAGTCTATTGAAGACATATTGGCGGTTGCGAATGTGATACATATCCTTGATCATGAATGCAGCTCGAAATTCTTCATTGGAGGGAAATCTGGAGCTTAATGTCTTTTGTGAAAAGGCAACCTTGACACTCTCAAGATAGTGCTCTTTATCAATTTCTGTGGCCAGTGTTGCAAAAACCTTGTTTAAGCCATGCGACTGGATATCGCAGACAATACGACGGAAGACATAGCTCTCAACGATTTTCAAGATGACCAGGAAATCTTCTTTTGTCAGCAGCTTGTTTGAGTAGTCATCATACACTTCGAGCAGAAAAGGATAAGCTACATCCACTTTGAGCGTGTTGATGTCAAAGAAAGCGTGTTTGAGATCCAGGTCCCTTTCATACTGCTGGGCCATACTCATGAAATAACCTGCAAAACGATAAATGTCAGCAACTATCTCGTTGATCGGTGTTGTGAAACTACTGGGGTGGTATGTCTTAAAACTGGCATATACTTTTTTAATATTGGGAATAGTACTCTGCTTCATCGTTAAATAATCGCGCATGAAGCGGTCAAATAGCTTAGTGCCTCCGGCGTGCAAGAAACGCTGTTCCATGGGATACCAATAATTCTTATAGAGTTTTGTCTGTTCCTCATGATCCAGTCCCATTAACACGTAATTGCGAATGAGGTCGGCTTGGGACAGCTCCATGCCAGTCGAGTTGAGACTTTCAAAGATGAGCTGCGGATGATCATAATCCTGATCGAGCGAGATATCGACCATAATAAGTTTGCTGATGCCCCGGTAGAGTGTTATAGGGTCAATACCACTATGACGAATCTGCTCTTTAAAAAATAAATAATTGTCTTTAATGCGTGCTGAAAATGGGAAAGGTTCGACGCCATTTTCGAGCAGGGCAATGAAGGTATCTTTGTCGCTCTGCGTTAAGAGCAACTTATAGCGGAGATCACCATGTTCTTCAGCATTGAGCAGATAATAATTAAAGATCTTCTTGCGCGTAATCTCTGCATGACCCTCTTTGCTCTGTTCCTCAAGCGCTTCTCCTAACGCGGTGAGTAACAGAGAAATGGTAGTCAAGCGCTGTTGCCCATCAATGACGAGTAGCTGTGTGACGGAACTGACATGAAAAATGCCTTTTTCTACATAAACGATAGAGCCTACAAAATGAGCTACTGTCTTCTCATCACAAGCCACTCTGCGAATATCATTCCAGAGTTGTTGGCAGTCTGGGCGTTCCCAACTATAGGTGCGTTGGTAAATAGGAATGAACGATGGGCGCTAAATAACGTTATGTATGATGTGACTAGTAAAGTAATGACGAAATGTACTGGCGAGTATCCTATAGGCATTTTAATTCGCTATATGATGTTTGCAAATTATAACGTAGGGTTAATGATTATGCAAGAAACATAGTTTCTAATGGTGGTTGTTATTTTGTGTGTGTGAGGAGAGGTATTTATGTGAGGTTACCGCCGCTTACGCGCCGCCTCACGTACCGCCTGCAAGTTGAGCAATTCCGCCACTTCATAAGCCGGAACCGGACCAAGCTTTGGCCGCAGACGGATCAGCGCCGGAAAGTGGCCGATGCGTCCATGCAATTCGGCCAGCAGTACAA
>VBJK01000550.1 GCA_005879655.1 Chloroflexota bacterium
AAGTACATCTCTAAGCCTGAAGCCACATTGCACTCCAAACTCACTATCGCCGCTGCTGCTCGCAAAGCTATGTCAGATAGCAATAATGCCACCGACATCTCTGCTAAAAAGATGCTGCTCAAAGTATGTAATAAAATCGAGAGCCACCGAGAAGTTGGCGTGCCTGAGGCCATTTCTCATCTCCTCAACTTCTCCGATCATTACACAGACACATCATTTAAACGTCTCAACATCACTCATCTCTGGCATCACATTCGCTCGCAATGGCCTAACTCTGATGAAAATCACGACGACGAAATTGATGATCAATGTCAAATAATTTTCGTCGATCACGCCTTCAAACTTGTCTCCTTATTTGATGATTATGGCTGTAGAGGACAGAGTCTCGATAATTTCTGCCTATACGACTATTTTTCCATTTTTTACAAACGCAAATGTCACAATGGTATCCCATTTGCAGCTCCTCATCCACAGCTCTTGACTCATACTCAGTTCGCTCGTGAAACCGAAGCGCGCGTGCCTGCATTGATTGGTAATATCCTCTTCGTCAAACCTGACTCTACTGATGAGGACGTCCGTGAAGAATATTACTGCATTCTCACTGGACTATTTCTCCCGTGGCACGCTGGTATACCAATCAGACCGGCTGATGTCACCTGGGAAGCTCACTATCACCAACTGAGTCATACAATTTCCCCTCGTCTTCGCCGATATATCGAAAATCTCAAAAATCTTCACAAATCTCACGACGAAAGTATCATCGATCGTTTACAACAGGCCGCACGAGGCATCTCCCAATGGGACGAAATTGTTCCCGACATTGCTGCTCAAGACGACGTTATCTTTTCTGTCGACAATGACACAGCTCTATCTCATGCTTTCCTTGTCGAACACGCCATTTTACTATCTACGATTCATATCGACATCTCTGTCGTTGAAGCTATTGATGCCAATCACAACAACGGATACTTTCGCTCTATATCATCCTTGCCTCTTGAACCAATTCAACAACTGTCACTTTCTCGATCTCATCTTCAAGCCAATCTCAAGTCCTTCTCCAACGCCGCACTTCCTCTCCACAATAACGTAACTCCTCATTTGTCACCAATTGTACCGACCGTTTTCCTATCGCATGACGACTCTATCAACTCTCTGATTCAGCAATTCAATCTCAACTCCGAGCAAAGCAGAGCTTTCCACATCGTCTCTGATCACACTCTTGAAAGGAGCAAATTCGGCAGACAGCTACGACTTGGTTTAAATTCATCGGAAGGGAGAGGGAACTCGTCACAACAGCTAGTACCGGTACAGCTGCTGTAAGCATTGGTGACTCAACTTTGCATAGCGCAATTGGAATCCCAGTAGAAGACGGCGATGTTCAGAGAAGGTCCCCGGCAACCCCTCAAAGGCTTAAATTGTGGTCCGAAAGGCGATACCTAATCATTGACGAAATCTCAATGATAGACTGTAAAACGTTCAAAAGACTCAATACCGAACTCGTCAAGCTCAAATCAAACAAGGACGAACTGTTTGGCGGTGTAAATATTATCGTCCTTGGGGATTTCCTTCAGTTTCCTTCCGTAAATACTCTCGATCTCTACCTTGGTCCTTGACAACATCCGTCGCAACCATGCCTATGGAAATACCCTATGGCGGTCCCTTAATGCGGTAGTCATTTTACATCAGCAGATGCGACAAGCTGAAGATCCGGATTATGCAGCTCTTCTCCGTCGCATTCGCTATCGTGCTCCTCTACCTGAAGATATCGATGTCCTCAATGCTCGAATCGGCGTTGCTCTTCCCGACTTCTCATCTACGCCAACTATTGTTCGTCGCCACTCGATCCGCCAAGCTATCAACAACGTCAAGTTGGAGGAACTCGCACGACTCACTAGCACTCCAATCTTGTATTGTGTTGCCACCGTCCTAGAAATGAAGAAAACACGATTAGATGAAGTCTACACGATCAATCTCGGTACTCGTAACTCAAAAGGAGATGCAATCCTACGATTGCTTTCAGGCGTTTCATTGATGATAACTAAAAACGTCGATGTCTCTGTAGATACATTCTCATTGTCCTCTTTTTATTTCTAATGCTGAATTCAAGGCCTTGTCAATGGCGCGATTGTCACGTTTGTTGATTTCAGTCGATTGTCAAACAGCAGCATTCATGTATCTGAACTTTCGTTCTTCGTTCTCCCTTTATTCACTACCGATTTTACCGCCACTCTCGGCCATGGCAGAAGTGCGAAACTTCGTCAATTTCCTGTCACTCTTGCTTATGCCATCACTGATTACAAGTGTCAAGGTCAGACTTACGATTCTGTTCTCGTTGATCTTGCAAAACCATCTGATCGAGATACATCTCCTCAAGCATCTGTCTACGTTCAGCTCTCTCGAGCTCGTTCTTTACGAAACATCTCAATCATGCGCCCATTCAATTCTGAACAGCTGCGGACACCACTTTCTCCTGAATTGTTACACGAATTGATGTATGAAGAGGAAATGGATAAGAACACGACAAATATTCAAGATTCAGTTCATCCTTACTTTCCTATTTCGTAGTGGGAATACAATATATCATAATTCTACCCTAATCAAGTCGACGCTCGCTTAGTCGTCAACAGGAAGGCATATATATATACGAGGCATCACCCTCCATTCCACCTACCACGCATCCATCATGACCCTCAATCACGAGCACAAATCACTTTATCCACTCCACTATGAACCCCGTTATTCATACCACCTTGAAAAAAATATCAAAACCGACGGTCATCAGATCAAGCGCCGCGCGATCGGAACTTGCCTTGCAATTGCCGGCGGCCGCAATTGTATTCGGAATCCACGCAAAAGCCAACGGCATTCCCAAAGCAAAACCGGCAAAGACAAGAGTGTCCTTAGAGTGAGGATTTCGACTGAGGATTACGTAGAATGGATATGTAATAATTAAACCTTTAGCGCTGCCGTTTCTCTCGTTCTTTTCGGCAACCCTACGCTGAGGGCCGATGCTGACCCCCGGGCGGCCACCAGTCATATTCTTGATTTTCAGCCACAAATTGGACTTTTCGCACTCTGATTGGTCCGTTCGGTTCAAAGTGCAACAGGTCCAAGGATCACCACTTACCCTCATGACGCGTTTGACCAAGAATGACTTTTTCTTCAATCGACGATTTCGCCATGAAGTTCATCGAAATCACGGGCAATCCATTTGTTTTTTTATGTTATTGATTGCACTAAAACATACTATGATACTCAAATCAACGAAATCATGAAAATCACACACAAAATCGACCTTTTCGCTCCGCCGCCATCGTCCACGTCATCAACCCCCGAAAAACGTGCCATGGCACTCGAAGACTGGATTATCGAGTTTTTAATGCGCCTCTTCTTAGGCGGCATTGTCAAGGACGTTGGTAATTGTGAATGTGGGCGATAACTTGCCTTTTATTAATGATTTCTAACAAAGGAACGTGGATATGGGCTTTATTAGCGAGACAAAGGAAGCTTATTTCAAAAATAGATACCCTGAAACGCGCGGCTTCGTGTAAAAACGCGTGTTATTTGCACACGTCTACTCTCATACTAGGTTTCAATCTCGACGTCAAATGTTCGAATATTCGAGGACGAATCGCGGATTTGGGTTTGCAAATCTATAAAAACAAATGATTTGACAAAACCGCGATTCGACATCGAATATTCGAATATTCGGGTTTGACCGAGTCAAAATTGACATCACTGCAATTTTCATTTTAATTAATATTTTATTATTATTATTATTATTATT
>VBJK01000029.1 GCA_005879655.1 Chloroflexota bacterium
TGTCTATCTGGCACTCGTCAATTGGAGTGGTCGCTATGGCAGCTGGCAAGCTAACGGTAGCAGTGGTATTTTTCCACCTACCGCACATAGCCACCCTCGCACAGAGGTAGTCGCCGACGAGGAAGAGCCAGGCATGATGATGATGACGATTGATACTCGTGAGCAGCGTACAGGAAGGCGTACTACACGTACCCTAGAATATACCCCTGGCGCTATGGCTGGCTCACTTACCGGCGAATTGGCCTATGACAAATTTGAGTGTATACCAGGTAATGCCGTGCGCAGCAAACCATTACTACGCAAACGGCAACCGTTCTGGTACCTTGAAGTTGCAATATCTCACGATGGATCGAAAGGTTAGAGTAAACTTGAAGTAGCCTTCTCTTAGGGATTGGGGGCTAGGGGGCGAAGCCACCCTGGCGGGGTTTGGGCTGTCCCCAAATTTTCCCATTCCCCAAAAGGTTCTGGGATTACGTACTAGTGCATATATACAATGCTGGTGATATACGAGTATATGCTGGTTGGCGGCACTAATCCACCTATGCTCGTATATCACCGTTATTTCATACCATGAATAACTGTTGACGCACCGACTGTATCTTGGATATACTACGAGGGGATGCTGAGGAAAAGCGGTGCTCCGGGAGTCAACCTTCCAATGAAGACATTTTCAACTGACAAATTAACAGGTGCCTATCTCCAACAACTCAATCGTTATACGTCCCTGGCAACGGCATCAACTGCGGTTTTTGTCGTTTTTATCCTTTTTTTGCTGCTTTTTCGCGGCAGTGGCAGTGAGGGCACCGTATTTTTTGCAGGTGGGGCCTGCGCCATAGCGTCGCTCGCTGGTAGTATCTCGTGCTTACAAACGGCTTATAGAGGGCGGTACGGTGGTCTACAGCTCGAACGACGGCATCAATCGGCATGGGTCTTTATTGGTATGGCCCTGTTATCGTTGTCTATTGGCGCTATGTACTATATGTATCAGGAAGTTTCAGGCAAGGCGAGCTTCCCATCATTAGCCGATGTTTTTGCTAATCTCGTTTATCCTCTCTTATTAACTGGTATATTACTTATGCCCACTACTTCCCGTTTTCGTCCATGTATACTACTCGATGCAATGATTACAATGTTGTGCTGTTTAGGTATAAGCTGGTCTTTTCTAATTGGCCCTCTTTACTTTTCACTTACTAATCATGCAACTATGCCTCTTCTCCTCCCAGGACTGATAACTGTGCTCTCTTATCCTGGCTGGGATCTGCTGCTTATTCTGGCTGTAGTACTCCTGTTACTGCATCGCACTGAACCAGTGCTCCATTCTTCTTTGTTGCTACTTACGGCGGGTGCTGGCTCTGCAATTATCGCTGATTCTGTCTACACGTATACAAACATTAGCACTTCTACGTACCAAAGTTGTGCTCCCTATCTCAGTCCATTCTGGCTACTCGGCTCTTGTTTAATCGGTTTATCGTCTCTCTATCAATATAGGGCGTTAGTGTATCAAGCGTATCACCAGCAGCCCACGGGCGGGCGGCTCTTATCGCTGGCGGAGAGTCCGTTACTGATGAAGATCTGGCGACACCTGCAAAATATGCCTGTCTATGCCCCAATGATTATTCTGCTTGTGCTGACGGCTTATAGCGAAGCTATCCATAATCACATCTCAGTTATGCTAGTGATGGTTTCGGCGCTGAGTGGCATACTCTTAGTCATTCGCTACTCTCTGGCGGCACGCGAGAATGAGGCATTCTCGCTAGATAAGGAACATCAGCGCGAGATGGCTGAACGCTTACACGGTATCGTTACACGCTTAACGGGACCACTGGATCTTGTCCATCTACGTGAACGGGTAGTTGGTATGGCGGTGACAGATATGGGCTTTGACGCTGCCATGTTACTGATGGCGAAGGAACACGATCATCCCGTTGGTATACCACCACTGGTCTTTGTTAATGTAGCTGCGGTGGATACACCTACTATCAACTGGAGTTTCCAGGATGATGCTATTCTGTATTGTACCTTTCTTGCTGCGCAAGAGATGACGATTTCTTGGGATGTCCAGCACGCCCAACTGCCCACTGTAGTACAGGACTGGCTGGGCAGAGTGCAAGTTTCGACGATGTTTTTCTTTCCGCTGATGTATCTGGGCAGAAACTTTGGGACCCTTGGTGTGTCGTATAAGGGGTCTATGGCATTGCGTAGCAGTGATACGACGATGCTGAAATTGTATGTGGAGCAGGTGGCACGGCTGATTGAGCATGCAAGTCTCTATCAGGAAGCACGCGAGCATGAGGAATTTGCGAAAGCGATGGCCAATATGGCCACACGCTTGAATGCCGCTGTGGTGGAACAGACTGAGATCAGTCACTTGATTTGTAAAGAGGGGGCACGTGCCCTATATGCTGATTATGTGCTCCTCTACACAACAAATGGGGATCAACTAACGCCTATCGCTGCATACTCTGCACCAGAGGAAGCAGCGCTACAGGTGGACGCGTGGCCTGCTATTGATATGGACGAATATGAAGCCCAGCCGCTGCTTTCGCTTCAGGCAAAACTCACGTATATAAAGACGGAACCAACCGCTTATAACTACCCACCGCTGGGGGCGATCGCGCCACATGATACTCCCACTTCATCAGCAATGCCTCATGCCGATGAGTCGAGCGAAGTGTTATCCTCTCCTTCCCCCGTTTCGCTACGTGAAAAACTGGCCAGCCTGGATGTGCGTACGACGATCCTTATCCCATTGACATCACGCGGCGATCCTATAGGTATCTTGATCTTTGCGCGTGGACAAGCACAGGACCAACCGCCGTTCGATACTCAGGATCTGCGGCATGCTCAGGACTTTGGCGAGCAGGCTGGTGTCGCATTTACGAACGCTCGTTTGTATTGGCGTTTACAGCGTGCGCATCAACAATTGCAAGAACTGGACCAGATGAAGGATCAGTTTATGATTACGGCATCCCATGAGTTGCGTACGCCTTTGACAGCAGTTCAGGGCTATATCGAGCTTATCGCGGAATACGACGAGACGCTTCCTTCTGACCAGCGCCGCGAATTTCTGCAAAAAGCTCGACGCAGTTGTGATGAATTGACTGTTCTGCTGGGCAATGTGATGGATGCGAGCCGTCTGGATGCCGATGTAGAGATCAGGTCAGCACTGCTCAAGAATCTCTCCGTGTCAGACATGGTGAGTAGCGTTATTATTCTCATTGAGCCGCATATGACACAAGAGGAGCGCGAGTTGCACATGCAGGTCCCGACGCACCTGCAAGTACGCGCTGATCCCATACGTCTGCGTCAGGTCTTGATGAATGTCAGCATAAACGCGCTCAAGTACTCGCCACCACGGACGCCCATCACTATTACTGCTCGTTCTTGCCCTGACTGTGGGCGGGGAGCTATGGTGATGATTAGCATTGCGGATAAAGGCAATGGCATTCACTTAGCAGAGCAGGAACACATCTTTGAACGCTTCTACCGTATGGAAAGCGATATGAATAGCCCGGTACGAGGGTCCGGCCTGGGACTTTATATCTCACGCCGCCTGATTGAAGCGATGAAGGGCAAGATCTGGGTCGAAAGTAAGGGCATTGCGGGCGAAGGTTCTACATTCCATATCCAGCTACCCATGGCTTGATCTACGTAGCGGGAGAGGTATATAAGCTCTCCTATGAATTACATCAACGAAGATGCTATACTTTCAAAAGGATGAAAGTAGAAAGTCAGTAGATCAGCAGATGAGTTATATACCTCCCATCTTCAATAATTCCGTTGATGCTTCCACACAGGAACAGACTGCACATTCCAGGGACGGTTATCAATGGACGGCACTCTCCGTTACAACGGTTGGTGCTCTACTCGCCTCGATTCAGGGTTCAGCATTGCTGATCGCATTACCCAAAATCCTGGCGGACTTGCACACTACATTTTTCACTATCATGTGGGTATTACTGGGGTATTTGCTCGTCCTCACAGCATTGACACCTATTATTGGCCGCCTGGCCGATATCTTTGGGCGCAAATTACTCTACAATAGTGGGTTTATTGCCTTTACGCTTGGCTCTCTCATGTCAGGTCTGGTACAGCCGCAGTTTCACGGTGGTGATCTGATTGTGGGGCGTATGATTCAGGGCATGGGTGCATCGCTGCTCATTACGAATAGTACGGTGATTGTGACTGATGCGTTTCGCAAGGGTCAGGTTGGGCTGGGATTGGGCATTAACCAGATTGCGGGTGCGGCAGGATTTCTGATTGGTCCTATCGTCGGAGGGTTATTGACGCAGTATTCCTGGCGCTGGGTCTTTCTCTTCAATGTGCCCATCGGCGTCTTTGGCGTGATCTGGGGCATATGGCGTCTGCGCGAGCCTGTACGCGCCCCAGAACGTCATGAGATGGACTGGTTCGGAGCAGTGTTCCTGACGGTTGCGCTGACGGGACTCCTGTTAGGACTGAGTTTATTAGCCTTTCCTCTGCTACCTCAGGCTGTCAGTGCGGCTATTCTCATCGTTGGTCTAGTCTGTCTGGCAATCTTCCTGGTCTTTGAGCCTCGGATCAAGGTACCACTGATCCAACTGCGCCTCTTCCGTAACCGTCTCTTTGCACTGGCGAATGTGAGTGGCTTACTCAACGGTATCGCGCGGGGTGCTGTACTCTTCCTGATGATCTTTTTCTTACAGGGACCCTACGGGCAAGATCCGTTAATGGCAGGCCTGATGCTCATTCCCTTTGGCGCAGCCTTTATGGTGATTGGTCCTATCAGTGGACGGCTTTCTGATTATATTGGCTCGCGTATTCTGGCCACCATTGGTCTGGGTATTTCTACAGTTGCACTGCTCGCACTGACAACTATTAACCAGCATACCCCCTATTGGCTATTAGCAAGCTATATGGCAATCATGGGGGGAGGGTCCGGCCTCTTTGCCTCACCCAATACCAACGCGATCATGAGTTCGGTAGAGCCGCACACGCGCGGTGCCGCAGCTGGCATCCTCAATATGCTCAACAATACGGGACAGATGCTCAGTATTGCCATCGTTTTTCCGCTGGCTCTGAGTAAGCTTCCCTTTGAGGCTGTACAACGGGTCTTTATCAGTGGTGGGGGCATGGGGAATTTCGCATATATCATTCCAATCTTCCTTGCCGGTCTGCATCAAGCATTTTTGGTCTCGTTTATGTTAAGCGTGATTGCAACGATTGTTTCGGTGTTGCGCCCTTCACATACTGAGCAGTTGCTTGCAGGGAAGACAGCATAAGCGAGTAGATAAATTGCTGAGTTACCGAGAACACCCGACCATTCAGGAATAGATGCTTGTAAGCACAAAGCGTCTGACTAGTGCATAATCGCCAAACCCTTTGGGGGATGGGAGGATTTTGGGACACCCCAAACCCCGCCAAGGAGGCTTCGCCAAATGCCACCCCCAATCCCTACCACCTCGCGCAAGCGGGAATAATGCAAAAGGCAAATAGAGTCGTCTGGTTGCTATCTTTGGAACGATATCGCCCAAAGATAGCAACCAAGCGATTCTATAATGGTGGGTATGCTATTTAGCAGTTGTTCCTTTTTGTTTTGCTTTTTCTGCGTTCTGTCTATTAATCTCTTTTAGTACAAATTCTGGCACATGTTTCTCGCAATAACGGAAATAACGGTTGGCCTGTGGAAATGAATGTGCATACATTGCTGGCTTTCCACATGTACCGCACTTTCCAACATGTGATATTTCAGCTCCCATAATGGGAAAACCTCCTCAATTGTCTATCTATAAGCACAGACATATGTGCCTGCTCAATGGTATGATTGCATGTATATCATATCACAACTGAGGACGAACTCATATTCTTTGAACCCCATCTTCTATGAGGTTTGTTTCACTGATCAAGGCCCCTCATCATAAAACTTACAGCGCTCCGTAAAAAGTTGTATAAACTGTTCCGCCTCGACTGTCACAGACGCATGGACGTTGGGTCGCCAGCTGTGCGGCCTATCACGAGGATCGAATTGTGCAATAGTGGTCCCCAGGGTCGCACCGTCGGCTAACTCAACGTCAACATAGCAAGGTTGCCATGCGATAAGATCGGGCTGCACGACCGCACCTACGCACAGAGGGTCATGCATAGGGAAACCGTGGGTATTGTCTAATGCAGCTGAAAAACGGAAGGAGTAGTTAGTCATGTATTTGATTAACTGTGTCACCCGATTATCCGGCAGGCTAGCTATCTGTCCAGGCTTTAGCAGTGTCATTGTGGTGACATCCAGGGAGACTAAGCGTATGGGCCATCCTCCATGGAGTACGATATACGCGGCATGGGGGTCAGCATAGATATTGTACTCTGCCGTTGGCGTGACATTGCCGTGTACACGGAGGGCACCACCCATGATCACTACTTCGTAGATATTCTCTGCAATACGTGGCTCACGGCGCAACGCCAGCGCAACGTTCGTCAGCGGCCCAATACAGACTAACGTGATCATCTGCGGCTTGGCCATAATTCTTTCAATAAGCAGATCAACGGCATGTTGCGCAACTGGGCCGTACCAGCGGTCGCTCACAGCCGCGTGCCACAGGAATATCCGTGCGCCCAGTAAGTTCTAAGAGCGCCAGAGCGTTACGCGTGCCGATCTCAACGGGTACATTGCCGTTGACGGTGGTAATGGCTTCAAGTTCAATCTCAGGTGAGCTTAACGCTAAAAAAAGCGCTAATGCATCGTCTATGCCGACATCGGTATCGAGGATAACACGGTACATATCTTGCCTGCCCTTCTCACTATTCACGCAATCCAGTTCTTGTGCTCTGTAGATCAGTTCTTTAGCGCTTTACTCTTCAGGACATTGCGCTACTATTGTACGAATATAATAGATTCCACAAAATTTTTGTGTCAACACATTCTGCATCATCTCCTGCCACATTCTATCATATTGGCGGGCATGGGCGAGTTAGGAATTTTATGGAGCGTAACTGCCTCCTCGTCTTCCTTGCTTTTTATCCTTGAGTAAGGTTCTCAGAGCTTGCACAGTTTCTTCAAAAACATTCAAGTCATGCACATACACTTTTGCGCTGATTGGTTGACCACTTGACACATGCAAATCGAATTTTTGCATAACGTACAAATTTCCTCCGTTATTGAGATTAAATGCAGATGTTTCGATCCCAACAATATGTTCGTAGTAGTAGGTTTGTGTGTTTTCAAAACGCATCGAGGCAAGAGCATTAATATCTCCTGTAAAGACTTCTATGGAATCTTCAGTGGGGTAGAAAAAAGTGAATCTGTTCACGCTGCCATGCGGACGCCCGTCCAGACCGCGTTTGGTAAGTGCAGGACAGCCTCTGGATTCATAAAAAGTTGCATCCTTTGAATCCGGCCACACAATACTACGCACATAAAGTGGCCTATCCACTTTGATATCGTTTCGCTCATCTAACCCGAGTTTTTGTATACCATATTCCCGTGCTGAATTTAGCCAGCTTTTCACCCATGCTTCGTACTCTTCGTCTGTTGGGATCGGTGGAGGTTGTGGAGAAGACGCCTGCTTTGGCCGATACTTGATAATGAGCCATACTCCTGCAATGATCATCGCTAGTACAACAAAGGTCCCAGGCAGGTTGCTATTCTCTGAAGGTCTCGTTCATTATCTTCTTAGACCATTTAAACCAGGCATCTTACTTGATCCATTTTCAGGAGCAGGAGCAGCTTTATTCGCTGCCAGTGCGTTGGGATGGTATACAAAAGGCATTGAGTTACTTTCAGTTGGCATTTATGCAACTCAAGCTCGTCTTGCTGCAAATCGGGTAAACATGCCAATATTTAAGCAAACTGTTGCTAATCTTCTGCAAATAAACTTTGCTGAATATCATGGTCAGACATACTCACTGAAACATATTGCTATTACTAAAGGTGCATTTCCAGAAGAGGAAGAAAAACAGCTTATAGGCTACATTGCCTATTGTAAGCAAATGGTTAACGATACAGATATACAAACGTTACTTCTTTTTGCTGCATTTTGTACTCTTGAAGATATTAGCTATACGAGAAAGGATGGACAGTATTTACGTTGGGATATGCGCTCTGGCCGTTCTTTAGGTAATATACCTTTCAATAAGGGGCCTATTCTCACCTTTCAAGAGGCGATAACCAGGAAACTCAAGCAGATTATTTCAGATCTTGAAGGTAATTGTGTACAACAATCACTATTTGAGGATACTGATCCCCCCCGCACATTACTAACCAGCCCCGAAATGTACCAAGGATCATGTTTAGACGTTCTTCCGCGCATTGCGCAAAGCTCTATCGACGTAGTGTTGACATCACCGCCATATGCAAATCGCTATGACTATACTCGTACCTATGCGCTTGAGTTAGTGTATCTGGGATGTAACGACGAGCAAGTTAAACAGCTACGGCAGGAGCTGCTCTCATGTACTGTGGAGAATAAGAGCAAAAGAGATAGAATTGAGGAATATTATAAGTTTTTGGGGCGTGAAGTCGATTTTGATATAATTAATACGACATTCCAGGAACAAAGAGCTTTACAAGAAGTTCTGTCTATTCTTGATACATATCTAGCGCAGAAGCAGCTGAATAATCCTGGTATCGCATCCTTAGTGCGCAATTATTTCTATGAAATGTGTTTTGTTGTTTACGAACTTGCTCGTATTCTCAAACCCGGCGGAACGGTGATTATGGTGAATGATAATGTCCAGTATGCTGGTGAAGAAGTGCCTGTTGATCTTATACTCTCAGATTTTGCTCAGTCGTTTGGACTGACAACAAAACATATCTGGACACTTAACCGAGGTAAAGGCAATAGTAGCCAACAAATGGGCAATCATGGACGTACAGAATTACGTAAATGTGTTTATGTTTGGGAGAAAGATAATCGTATGGCTATAACACGAGATCAATTGCTCATTGAAGCACACCAAATAAACTACCAGTTGCGCTCTACTTTCTTCTATCGCAAGCTGAAAGAATACAAAGTGCTGACATTTCCTTCCATTGTAGCAAACATCACCCCTCTGGCAGAACTGTATAATTGGGATCAGAGAGCAGACTGGGGCATTAGCGAAGATGCATTCACATACATTAGCAAACATGAGGATCTAAAACTCATACAGGTGTTTTGTCATCCAAAACTGTTGAGAGAATACCCTGTTCTCCTTGCCTATTACAGGAATATAGCCGCGCTTTCCCAAAAATCTGTCAGCTATCTCATTGGCGTCAATGTCGCAAAGTATGAAACAGACCAGGATAACAAGACATCTCTAAATGATACACAAATATCTTTGCTTGTTCGGTTATTCAACGAGCACATGTCTCTGATTATTGATAGTTCTATTCAAAGCTTTACAGAACAGGAGTTGCAGGGACTCTTGCTTACATCAACTGGTGCCCAAATAGATGGTGCATGGCGGAATGCCATAGGTGAAGAAGCAGAAAAAGTGGTGCAAAGATTGCTCGTTAAAGAGGCAGTTAAGTTAGGATTACTATCTGCTTTTATCCCCAGAAATGGTACAAATATGGAGCCATTTACCCCTGAATACTTTGAAACACAACTAGGAAATATCGGAAGCTATCGAGGAATCATGCTCAATAATCAGACATCAATACTCTTCTCAAGTGAACCAGATATTTCTCTCATTGGTAGAAATGGAACAACTAGTGGTGTAATAGAAGTAAAAGGTGGTACTGACCACGCTGGAGCACTTGAGAGATATGGTGCAGCAAAAAAATCATTTGAAGATACTCTTCGTTCTGCTCCTCAAGCAAAGACAATTCTTGTAGCTAGCTGCATTACACCAGAAGCGCTACAACGTATTAAAGAAGATGGAACAATCTTCAAGTACTTTAACTTGACACAAATTATGAAGGAAAAGCAAAAATATAGTGAATTTGTTGAATGTGTATTTATGCTTCTGGATGAAAATCATAAAGTATGTGAATAATGTTATGAGACTGAGTAGTACTCTCAATGAGTCAATATATTATTGGTAAAGCGAATTAATCTCCAAATTGCGTAAAGCACCTTTAATCTTTACAACATGCTAAGCCCATATGAGAGTGCTATGAATATTTAATGATAATATGCGATTAATGCAGCTATTTCTCAATCGACCAGTGTCCTCGCACGAGTGCTAAGAGGCGTTACTGAGCACTAGGTAAGATCGTGCGCTCATTGTAGGATTGTCACCTGGAGGATCTGTGGCGAGGGCCAAGCCACAAAACCCATCACTCATCAACAATAGCCTCAACCTCCATCTCCACCAGCATCTCAGGATCAATCAGACGACTCACCTGCACCATCGTAGCTGCGGGCCGAATCGCGCCGAAAAACTCGCTGTGTGCTCGACTGATCTGTTCCCACTGATCGATCTTTACCACATACATGCGTGTTCTCACCACATGCTGCAAACTAGCTCCTGCCTTCTGCAACGTACGCTCAATAATCTGGATAATCTGTCTCGTTTGTGCATAGGCATCGCCACGCCCGACCAGCTTCCCCTGCTCATCAATCGCAGTTGTACCGGCAACCAGAATGATATTGCCGACACGTACCGCACGTGAATAGCCAGCAACCGACTCCCAAGGAGCACCTGACGAAAAATTTTGTCGTAGCATATCTCTTTCTCCTGTCATTAATCATTGCTGAGTGGCCTGACATAAGATACTATACCCGAATCCTCATAAAAAAACTATGCAAGTTGTCTACTAGTTGTCATTGCGCTGACACGGCTTATCGCGCATACTGTCTTCATTACAGGACGGCATCCAGCAAGGACGCCAAACATCTCTAACAAGGAGATTTGTATGGAAAGAAATAGCAGTGACGCTAGTGTCGGCCTTGGCTTCAGCTTAGAGTTATTCAAGAAATATAAAAGAACCGGAGTCCTTCAGGCTACGGTTCGCCGTTTCCCTGGTCTGCAAGGGCCTCAGCGTGTCAGTATGTACCTTGTCGAGGGAGCTGTCGCCTCATGCTCGATGGAAGACGAGCACGGACAACGCACGCCTGTCTTAAAAGACGTAATTCTACAGTTGGACCGTCTGAGAGGGCCATTTGAGTGGGTCTTTCACCAGACGTATAGAGTGCCAGTAGTACAATCACTCTCTGCTGAAGAGCCTAATGCTCGGTATGCTACACCAAGTCTTTCCAAGCTCTCCAATGCTGCGGTATCAAGGGTCGTCACCTTTTTACCAGGCGAACGGCTCCTCAGCTGGCCTATTCAGCAGCGACGGATGTTTTTACTGGTATGGCAACAAATAAACGGTAAAAGGACAGTGCTAGAGATCAAAGCCTCGCTTAGACGCTCGTTACCCGCAGTTACGGTAGAAGAGATATTGCAAGTACTGATAAAGTCGAGCTTTGTAGCGCTTCATGCATAATTGTGTATGAGAGAAAGAACTGTTGGGAGCTAGAGTTAGAAATCATGACTCTAGCTCTTTTTGTTGCACTTCCTTCACGGTGCGTGAGTGAAAGGAACTCACAGGCAGGGCAAAGAAAAGCGCGAGCAGAAATGTGAAAATTACGCTGGCCGCTAGGATTTTCCCAGCGTAAGTATCAGTGCAATGGCCGCCACAAACATCAGGATCGTCGTCAGCCAGCCGAAGACGTTCGGCCAGAAGCTATTCGTCCATTTGCCCATAATGGTCGTGTTATTCACAATCAGCATGAGCAAAACCAGCAGTGGCGGGGCCAATACGCCATTGATCACGGCAGTCCAGAAGAGTGCCGCTATCGGATTGATGCCCAGGAAATTCATGCACATGCCAGCCACCATAGAGATGGCGATGATTGAGTAAAATTGTTTAGCTCTACCTGGATGTTCATCAAGTCCATACTTCCAGCCAAATGCCTCCGATAAAGCATAAGCTGCTGAGCCAGCCAGGACCGGTACTGCCAGAGAGCCTGAACCAATCAAGCCGATGGCAAGTAGGACAGTTGCAAAGTTTCCGGCGAAGGGTCGCAATGCCTGAGCAGCATCGGTGGCAGACTGGATATCGTGTTTTCCTGTGCGAAACAAGGTAGCGGCGGTGGCCAGGATGATCGCGTACATGACCAGATTCGAGATGAACATGCCCACTGTCACATCCCAGGAGGCTATGCGCAACTCTTTGACTGTTGTCCCTTTGCGTTGCGCCAGATTGGTTTTGCCCTCGCTGATCTCTTCTTCAACTTCTTGGTTGCTCTGCCAGAAGAAGAGATAGGGCGAAATGGTGGTGCCAACAATGGCAACCAAGGTGGCGATAAACGTGCCGTCAAGACGAAATGTGGGTAGTAATGTGCCTTTGAGCATAGCCAGACCATCAGGATGAGCGAGGAATGCAGAGCCAATGTACGCGAAGAGTGCCAGGGTCAGCCAGCGAAATGTGCGCTCG
>VBJK01000110.1:0-8153 GCA_005879655.1 Chloroflexota bacterium
CTCGGTTAGCGCGGCGGCTTCAGGTGTTGCCGACTTTCGTGGTGTGACGGGCGGTGTGTACAAGACCCGGGAACGTATTCACCGTGATGTGCTGACTCACGGTTACTAGCAACTCCAACTTCATGCAGGCGGGTTGCAGCCTGCAATCCGAACTGAGATCGGGTTTGCTGAGATTGGCTCCCCCTCGCGGGTTGGCCACCCTTTGTCCCGACCATTGTAGCGTGTGTGTAGCCCAGGATGTAAGGGCCGTGCTGACTTGACGTCAGCCCCGCCTTCCTCCACGTCTTGTGTGGCGGTCTCGCTAGACATGACAACTAACGAGAGGGGTTGCGCTCGTTGCGGGACTTAACCCAACGTCTCACGACACGAGCTGACGACAGCCATGCAGCACCTGTTCATGTGCCTGTCACCAGGAAGCCCTCTTTGAAAGGATGTCACATGAATGTCAAACCCTGGTAAGGTTCTTCGCGTTGCATCGAATTAAACCACACGCTCCGCTGCTTGTGCGGGTCCCCGTCAATTCCTTTGAGTTTTAACCTTGCGGTCGTACTCCCCAGGCGGACCACTTATCGCGTTAGCTACCAGACACAAAGGGTCGATCTTCATACCTGTAGTGGTCATCGTTTACGGCCAGGACTACCGGGGTATCTAATCCCGTTCGCTCCCCTGGCTTTCGTGCTTGAGCGTCAGAAACGAGCCAGGACACTGCCTTCGCCTTTGGTGTTCTTCCGAATCTCTACGCATTTCACCGCTCCACTCGGAGTTCCGTGTCCCTCTCTCGCCCTCAAGTCTGCCAGTTTTCGTGATCCTCCATCGGTTATGCCGATGGCTTTTGCCACAAACTTAGCAAACCGCCTGCGCACCCTTTACGCCCAATAATTCCGAATAACGCTCGCCTCCCACGTATTACCGCGGCTGCTGGCACGTAGTTAGCCGAGGCTTCTTCCCCAGGTACCGTCCGTTCTCGTCCCTGGGAAAAGCAGTTTACGATCCGTAGACCTTCATCCTGCACGCGGCGTTGCTCCGTCAGGCTTGCGCCCATTGCGGAAAATCCCTCACTGCTGCCTCCCGTAGGAGTCTGGGCCGTTCTCAATCCCAGTGTGGCTGACCGTCCTCTCAGACCAGCTACCGATCGCAGCCTTGGTAGGCCATTACCCCACCAACGAGCTAATCGGGCGCAGGCTCATCCTGTGGCGCTGATTGCTCAGCTTTGTTTCCTTGCCGGAAACCTATACGGTATTGTCAGCGATTTCTCGCTGGTATTCCTCACCACAGGGTAGATCACCCACGTGTTACTCACCCGTCCGCCACTCGCCTGGGGTTGCCCCCAGACGCGTTCGACTTGCATGTGTTAGGCACGCCGCCAGCGTTTATCCTGAGCCAGGATCAAACTCGCCATTTGGTTCATTTTTCTCAGTCCATCATCCTTTATCAAGGATATCCGTGCTGAGAGTTCGAGTGATCCCAACCATCATCTGGCTGGTTTTATTTGAATTGACAGAAACTGCATGGTACAGTTACTGTTCTGTTTTCCACTCTTCAGTTGTTAAGGTTGCTCACAGCAGCATTGACTACTGCGATTTCATTGGATTGAAATAAAGAAATGTTGTTGCCCCAGATCTGGGGACAAAAAGCCTCAAAATAAGACTGATGGGGGATGTTGCTCAGTGTTTGTCAAAAAAGAGGAAGACTTCTATATATGAAAACGCTTGAAGCATCTGACTTATTCCCAAACTCGCCACATCTTGAAAGAGGTTGCTCTCTAAGGTTTCACTTCTCTCAGCACTGTCAACTCCATCCTCGTCCCTTGAGGCTGCAATAGTCGGCAATGAAGGCATGATTGGTCAGTCCATCATTCTGGGGGCAGACACTACGCCTACCAGGACCATGGTCCAGATTCCAGGAAAGGCACAATGACTGGCACAGCGAGAGTTCCTTGCAAGCTCAAAGGGTGTAGGCTTCTTCTCATGGAGGGCCTGTATGCGAGATCGTGCCCAGACCACGGCCTGCTCGACGGCCTTTTGCGCACGAGACTCACCACCAGCCCGCAAGGCCTTAGCCGCCAATGCGGTAGCATAAGCTGGTTCAAACCAGCAATAACCTGCCCAGCTCCCGTCGTCTTGTTGTGCATCCAGCAGATAATCAGTGAGAGCTGGCCGGAACTCGCTCAAACCTGCAACGGTAGCCGTTACACATATATGTGGCAGGAACAAGGCACTCAAGTCAACCTCGCGTCGGGCAGCTCTAAAAAGCAGTGCAGCGCAGTGGCTTGATCCGAGCTATAAGTTGAGATACCGTCTCCAGTCATATTGCGCCTCAGTAGACCTCTTGCTTTCTGTACTCGCTCATCATTGCCTCTGGTTTCCTCAAGAGAGTGTGGGAAGGAGATAGCCGATGAATGTCTCACAAAAGTAGAGAGTGGCAGCAGTGGTGATGCTTGGCCCGACGCTGGCTATTAAGGCCATTAGATACGTTAGAGTTAATGCATGTCATTCCTGTACTAACCAAATAAGCTATGAGCAGATGAAAGGAGAAGGTTAAAACGAGAGAGCTTGAAAACTCTATCACTTTGTGATATACTAAGTATATCCTAGTTTTGATAGAGACTTCTTAATACTAAACGTTTATCGGCTTTGAACGTCGTTGAACGGCTAACGCTAATGTCGAGCGTTTGAACGTTAACAATTCTTACTATCCTCTTTTTTTAGCGTTTTAATGTTTTATTGATTTTCTCAAGTGCTCAATAGTTAGTGCTAACAAGCCAATAGAGAAGCCAGAACTATCTTAAGGCAGAGGTTAGAAGCGATGGCGCAACAAAGCTCCTACGACATTAAGAGCATTGCTAGTAATGTAGAAATCGAAATCAAGCGGTTGAAAGCACAGGTTGAGCTGTTTTGGGACAGCGAGTTGAAGCATTATGTGGAGTTCGGCTTGCGTGATGGGATGTCAGTAGATTGCAGAACGTTTCCCTCACTGCGATATTACGGCTCTAGAGATTGATCCTTTGTTAGTCGATTACGCCAAACATTACCTGGCAGAAAAAAAACGGCATCGCTGTACAGTTCTGCAAGGATCTATTATGGCAACCAATCTGACGAACGACTCTTTTGATTTCGCTCTCACCAGGATGGTGCTTGAACATTTGCCGGATGCAGTAGGTGCCATACGCGAGGTTTTGCGGATTTTAAAACCTGGAGGAAAAGCCATATTTGTTGATAATGATTTTGAGATGCACATTATGACCTATCCCCATATTCCAGCATTGAGAGAGCTATATGATGCTTACTGTCAGGCGAGATATAACGAAGGGGGAAATCCTAAAATTGGTCGAGAATTGCCTGGTCTCTTGAAACGAGGTGGTTTTTCAAAGGTGAGGTTTGAGGTTATCAGTGCTCATAGCGATATTGTGGGTGACGAAATGTTTTTTCGCTCCGAGGGCATTGGGATTCCCTCAAAACTGGTCCATGACGGCTATCTGTCGAGCAAAATGTTGGGCAAGATTTCAGTTGGCTGGAGAGATATGATCAACAGTGTAGATCATGCTATTATCCGACAGATCTATATGGCTGCTGGGGAGAAAGCGAGGATGCCGAAAACGAGCCACTACCGTTGAAGAATAACGGATCGAAGCGGCTGATGTCCTCTAACATCCCTCCCCTTTTGCTGAGAGGAGTATCCAGACTCTCTGGTTAGGCCCCGGCCTGTTTAGCCATTTTGGCATATATCACCTAAATACATATAGTTTGCTCTATAATACTTTATAGTGCTGTACAATCAAAACTTCTCATCTTTAAACTCTGATGCCATATGGTGAGATTGTGAACAGCTAAGTAATGTCATATAATGAAATACCAACTTACAACCGAAATGAGTACATCAATATGTTATGACACAACCGAGAACGTGGCAGGAAGTCTATGAACAGAGTTTGGTCCCGGCCATTTTTGGCCCATGGTCCACGCAAATGGTTGCATTGGCTCAACCCCGCAAAGGGGAGAGTATCTTAGATGTGGCCTGTGGCACGGGTGTAGTGGCACGCAGAGCCTCTCAGTATGTTGGCACACACGGCAGGGTGATTGGTCTGGATATCAACCCAGGCATGATAGAGGTTGCATGTTCCATACTGATACCTTCCGGTGTGTCTATCGAATGGCGAGTAGGTGATGCACTCATGCTTCCTTTTCCCAATGCAACGTTTGATATTGTCTTTTGCCAGGGCGGGCTACAATTTGTACCCGATAGGCTGGCTGCACTACGTGAAATGTATCGTGTATTAAGGTCTGGAGGTCGTCTAGCTCTAATGGTCGGTCAAGCTATTGACTACTGCCCAGGTTTCGCAATTATAGTGGATAAACTGGCGAGCTGTGTTGGTCCGCAGGCTGCGGCAATCTTATCTCTTCCCTTCTCTTTAGGGGATGTAGAGGAATTGCGCTCCTTGATGGTCGATGCTGGTTTTGAGGACATCACCATTCGCCCAGAGGTAAAGATGATACGCTTTCCATCCCCCACAACGTTTGTCGAGGATTTGATCACTGGTTCGAGCATAGCCAGTCAAGTCGATCAAATCACTCTGGCGAAGTTGAAGACGGAAGTCAGTCAGGAACTACAGCCGTTTGCAAAAAAGGGTGCACTCTCATTTCCAATGGGAGTACACTTTGCAGTTGCACAAAGGAGATAGCCGTGTCCCATTTCGACTTTGATGTTGGCATTTATGCCCATTTTTCAGTCATACATCAAACGCCATAAAAGGATAAAACATGGATTTTTCTTGGACTGAGGCGCAGGACGAAATCTATCACCGCCTGCTCTCTCTTGTACAAAACAAACTGCCTATGAGAGAGATGCATTCAGATCAATGGTGGACACGTGCTCAATGGCTGCTGTGTGGAGATTTGAAGTTGCTGGGGTTGAGCGTGCCAACAAGCTATGGGGGATGTGGCTATGATGCATTGACCACTGCGCGGGCTATTGAAGCGTTTGGGCTTGGGTGCGAGGTTATGTGCTTGGTTTTCTCGGCATCCGCTCATCTTTTTGCATGTGCTATGCCCATTGTGGAGTATGGGGATGACGCGATGAAAGCCCGGGTCTTGCCAGGCTTGTGCTCTGGAAGGCTCATCGGCGCAAATGCTATTACGGAAGACGAGGCTGGCTCGGATGTCTTTGCCTTAAAAACTCGCGCTGAACGCCATGGCGATTTCTATGTCTTAGAAGGTCAGAAAAGCTACGTCAGCAATGCCCCTGTTGCTGATCTTTTTGTGGTCTATGCTGTCACCAATCCTGCTCATGGCTATCTTGGCATCAGTACCTTTCTCGTTGAGAAAGATACCCCTGGCCTGACCATTGGACAACCATTCCGCAAACTGGGGCTAACAAGTACTCCAGCTTCGCGCATTTCTTTTGATGCTTGCCGTATACCTGCCAGCAATAGACTTGGCAACGAAGGACAAGGTTCACACATCTTCAAGAGATCAATGCAATGGGAGCGCGCCTGCCTATTTGCTGCTTACCTGGGACAGATGGAACGCCTGCTTGAGCGAACGCTGACCCATGCCCAAAAGCGACGCCAATTTGGCAAGCCATTAGCCAAGCACCAGGCTATTGCCCATCGTCTTGCTGATATGAAAGCCAGACTTGAAGCAGCTCGTCTCTTGCTCTATCGTGCTTGCTGGCGTTTTGACCATGGGCAGGATGCCGTGTTAGATATTTCGTTATCCAAGCTAGCGGTCAGCGAAGCCGCTGTCCTGGGGGGACTTGATGCCATCCATATTTATGGTGCGACAGGCATTAACTGTGAATATGGGATAGAACAGATGTTGCGTGATGCACTTCCTTCAACCGTTTTTTCGGGGACATCTGAAATGTTACGTGATATGATTGCCAGCGAGTTGGGATTGTGACATGCGTACCCTGGCTACCACAAAACTTTGTTACTGGGGACAACCACCCCAGAGAGATCAACCCTACAGAACTGGCGATCTAGTGCGTTTGCTCGCTGATGGGAATTATGCCTACGTTGGTCGATGTGATCAGATGTTAAAAGTGCGTGGCTATCGCATTGAGCCTGGCGATATTGAGACCGTACTTGAGCAACATCCCGCCATTGCTAAGGCGGCAGTGCTTGTCACTGGTACAGGTTTAGAGGCCCGCATGGTCGCCTTCGTGGTTTGTGCCAATAATGCGCCTCCTTCGCTCTTAGAGATTAAAAAACTCTGTTCAGTGCATTTACTACGCTCTATGATTATAGATGATATTCATGCTATTTGTGATCTTCCTATCACAAGGAATGGCGAAATTGATCGTCTTGCATTATCATATCTCCTACAAGATGAGAAAAGGAGTACGAGATGAACCGCACGGTCATTGTTGAACAGTTAAAAAATTATATTGCGCAAGATGTCCTGGGTGGCAAAGATATCGGCCTGGATGAAACGACACCTCTCCTGGCATGGGGACTCATCAACTCTCTGGAGATGGTAAAGTTACTACGTTTTATTCGCCAATGCTTTAAGGTTGACATTTCCACCGATAAACTATCTGCTGACTTCTTTACCGATATCGCATCTATTACCAATCTTATCCTGGAACAGATGCCCAGTCAATCCTAGAACTTTGTAGGTTTGTATTCATGAGAAAGATAGAGATGCAGGATATTGAACAGGAGCCAATAGCGATTATTGGGATGGGATGTCGTTTTCCGAGGGCCAATAATCTCCAGGAGTTCTGGACGCTTTTACACACAGGCCAGGATGCGCTTCAAGAGGTCCCGGCACATCGTTGGGACATTCAAAGGCTGTATGATCCTGATCGAACCGTACCCGGAAAAATGGCGAGCCGTTGGGGAGGCTTTCTTGATCAGGTAGACCAGTTTGATTGGCGGGCCTTTCGCATGCTCCCTCGTGAGGCCACTGCTATGGACCCGCAACACCGTCTCTTACTAGAAGTGGCCTGGGAAGCCCTGGAGGATGCTGGATTACCATTGGAGCAAGTGGCTGGCAGTCAGACCAGTGTCTCGCTTGGCATTGGCTGGAATGACTATCTGCGTTTACGTGCTCGTAACTGGTCGCAACTGGACGATTACACGGCTCTAGGCAACGCCGATGGTGCAGCTGCACATCGTCTTTCGTATTTCTTTGATCTCAGAGGTCCCAGTGTTGCGGTCAATAGCTTGTGCACATCAGGACTTTCTGCTCTTCACCTTGCCTGTCAGAGTCTGTGGGCTGGCGAGGCAAGTCTTGCGCTTGCCGGTGGTGTCAGCCTGACATTATCGCCTGACAGTATGATCATGGTCTCTCAAGCGGGACTGCTCTCAGCAGACGGGCGCTGCAAAACGCTTGATGCGGCAGCCGATGGCTACGTGCGAGGTGAAGGTGCTGGCATTGTTGTGCTCAAGCCTCTGTCTCAAGTCAGCGGGTCTGATCGCGTGTATGCACTCATTCGTGCTATAGCGGCAAATCACAATGGCCACAACTAGTGGATTATTGCTGCTAGCCAGACAGCGCAAGAGGCATTGCTGCGAGACGCCTATCGCAAAGCGGGTCTTCATCCAGCTCAAGTCGATTATGTTGAACTGCATGGCACAGGATTTGTGCGCGGGGATAGTATCGAGACCGCAGCTTTAGGTGCAGTGCTGGGCAACTGCCTAGAGCGTACACATCCCTGTTTCGTAGGATCGGTCAAAACGAATATTGGCCATCTAGATGCTGCATCGGGTATAGCCAGTGTCATGAAAGTCGCCCTTTCGCTTTTTCATCAGCACATCCCTCCCACGTTGAATCTAGAGACCTTGAATCCTGATATTCATCTTTCCGACCTGCATTTAGCGGTACCCCAGATGTGCATCCCCTGGCCGGAGAAAGCCGCAGAGACAGCTTATCCACAGGTCGCAGGGGTAACGACACTCGCATTTAGTGGTGCAAATGCTCATGCTGTTCTCACTGCCTATCGGAGCCAGGTGGATGAAGAACAGCGCCAGCACGAAAACGATGATGAACAGGTCTACCGTCTTCTGCCCGTATCCGCACGGGATAAACCAGCTCTCGATGAGCTGGCCGCAGCCTATCGAGATTTTCTTTGCACTGCTGAGACGGCACCCGCCTTTCGTGATATTTGTTACACGGCCAGTCTGCGCAGAACACATCACAGTTATCGTCTGG
>VBJK01000110.1:8210-25015 GCA_005879655.1 Chloroflexota bacterium
TCTCAAGGCTCTTTATATGCAAGGTGCTGAGATTGACTGGTCTGAGCTGTATGGACAAGAGCAATATCGTTGTGTCAGCTTACCCCCGTATGCCTGGCAGCGTGAACGGCTCTGGCCTGACTGGTTGGACATTGAGGAGATCAGTACACCACCAGAAGAACGCGCTCCCGCTCCACACCGTTTACATCTGTCCAGTCCTAACAAGATTGAGATTAGCGGACGAGAAGTCGTCGATGTCTTGACAGATCTGTGGGCAGATGTGCTAGGGCTGGAAAAAGTGGACGCAGGCGCTAGTTTCTTTGCATTAGGCGGACATTCCCTCCAAGCTCAGCGCCTACTGACATACATACGAGAGGTATTGCAGGTAGAACTTACACTCAAAGATATTTTAACCGCACCCACACCGTCTGCATGCGCTGTACTCATCAGGCGGGCACAAGAGTTGGGGGCAAGTCGCACAGGGGACGTACTGATTGAGCCTGATCCCAAGCATCGCTATGAACCATTCCCTACCACCGATGTTCAGCAAGCCTACTGGGTAGGACGCTACGCCGCTGAGAGTGGCAATGTGGGTAATCATGGCTATATCGAAGTGGAAGCCACTGATCTGGACTTTGAGCGGTTCGAGCGAGCTTTACGACGCTTGATTGAGCGGCATGATATGCTGCGAGCGGTGATCTTGCCTGACGGACAGCAACAGGTCCTTGCCCAGGTTCCGCTCTTTGAGTTGAAGATTGTGGATCTGCGCGGGCAAGAGTCTCAGATACAAGTTGGTCAGTTGGGGCACATACGCCAGACTTTGGACCATCAGATCCTCCCGGTCGAGCGGTGGCCTGCCTTTGCATTGTGGATCTCACTCTTAGACGAGCAGCACGTTCGCCTCCACCTGAGCATAGAATCCATCTTTGTTGATGCATGGAGCATGAATACGCTGATCCATGAATTTATCTGTTTGTACTACGAGCCAGATCTCTTGCTGCCTGCACCGACTCTCTCCTTCCGCGACTATGTACTGGCTGAGGTGTCTCTGCGTAACAGCGTCGCGCATCAACGTGCGCGTGACTATTGGCTTGAACGCCTCTCTTCTCTGCCACCAGCTCCTCTTCTGCCACTGGTCCCCGAAAACGAGAGAACATGGCAGCGACCGCATTTTGTGCATCGGGAGGCCAGACTAGAGAGAGCGCATTGGCAACAACTCAAGGCCCATGCAGCAAAAATTGGCGTGACGCCTTCTGGGGTCCTACTGACTGCATTTGCTGAGGTTATTGCAAGATGGAGTAAGACAGCTCACTTTAGTCTGAATTTAAGTACGTTCAATCGCTTATCCTTACATAGAGAGGTGAATGAGATTGTAGGTGATTTCACCTCCTTACTGGTGCTCGCCGTTGATCACACGTCACCTGCTACATTTGAAAACCGTGCCAGATGTATGCAAGAGCAAGTATGGAAGGACCTGGATCATTCTTCCTACAGTGGCATAGCCGTGTTAAGAGAATTGGTCAAGATGCAGGGAGAGGGCTTCAGTGCGATCATGCCCATTGTCTTTACCAGTCTGCTCATTACCGATACGACTAATCCCTTACCCCCACCCTGGGGAAAAACGCTTTATTGTGTAAGCCAGACTCCCCAGGTCTGGCTAGATCATCAAGTGCTTGAGACGGGAGGAGAGCTTGTCTTTCACTGGCAGTCTGTTGATGCTATGTTCCCGTCAGGTCTCATCGATGACATGTTTGAAGCTTATTGCCAGTTGCTCCAAGACCTGGCAATTCGGCAGGAGCGCTGGTCACAGGCAGTGAGGGATATTCTACCAGAGCACCAGCGTGCCTTATTTGCACAGGTAAATGCAACCGAGGCCCCTGTTTCAGATAAACTGCTACACACATTGTTTCACGAGCAGGTGGCACAGCGGCCTGATCAGTTAGCCGTCATGTCTGCAACCCGTTTGTTAACCTACAAGCAAGTTGCTACTGGGGCACTGCAACTGGCCCATCAACTGCGAGCATGGAGGGTTCGTCCTAATCAACTGGTGGCAGTAGTGATGGAAAAAGGCTGGGAACAAGTCGTTGCCGTGCTTGGCATCTTGCACTCAGGGGCTGCATATCTTCCTCTTGATGCCAGTCTGCCCAGAGAACGCCTATGGTATCTGCTAGAAGATGGACAAGTGGAGGTGGTAGTCACCCAGTCGTGGGTTGATAGGCGAACTGCATGGCCAGAGCATGTGAAGCGCATTTGGGTGGATAGCCTTGATCTAGATGAAGAAGATATCCCAGAGTTAAAGTCTCTGCAACATCCCACTGATCTGGCCTACGTGATCTACACTTCTGGCTCTACCGGAGTGCCGAAGGGCGTCATGATTGATCATCGGGGAGCAGTCAATACCATCCTGGACATCAACCGACGCTTTGCTATCAACAGTGCTGATCGCGTGCTCGCACTCTCTGCCCTGAACTTTGATCTGTCAGTCTACGATATCTTTGGTCTGCTGGCAGCAGGCGGAACTATCGTCCTCCTCAACGAGAAAATACTACGAGATCCGGCCTCTTGGCTCAGAATGATCGAGCAAGAACAGATTACGATTTGGAACACCGTGCCAGCTCTCATGCAAGTGCTTGTCGAATATGTCGAGGCCCATTCTCGTAGAGCAGGATCAGACACAGGGCCTACCCCTATAAGCCCCTTCCCTGAGCATCTGCGCTTAGCTCTGCTGGGTGGAGACTGGATACCACTCACTTTACCGGATCGCCTCAAGCAGCTGTATCCTCACATCGAAGTAATCAGCTTAGGCGGTGCCACGGAAGCATCTATCTGGTCTATTCTCTATCCAATTGAGACGCCAGATCATGCCCATAAACCGTGGTCTTGCTCCAGCATTCCCTATGGCCGCCCCATGGATAACCAGCAGTTCTTTGTACTCAACGATGACCTCGTAGCATGTCCGGTCTGGGTACCAGGGAGACTGTATATTGCTGGAATCGGTTTAGCCAGAGGGTACTGGCGAGATGGGGAAAAGACTCTGGCCAGTTTCTTCGAGCATCCACGAACTGGCGTGCGGCTCTATCGTACAGGCGATCTGGGACGCTACTTGCCCGATGGGACCATCGAGTTTCTCGGACGTGAAGACTTCCAGGTTAAAGTGCAGGGTCATCGCATTGAGCTGGGGGAGATCGAGGCAACGCTCGTTCATCATCCAGCTATCCAGGAAGCTGTAGTTATAGCGCTTGGAGAAAACCTGGACGAGAAGCGCTTGGTTGCCTGTCTGGTCAAGAAACCAAGCTATGCTCTCACAACTGATGATGTTCGCCATTTTCTTGCGCAACGCCTGCCGAGTTATATGGTACCTACGAGTCTCCTGTTTCTGGATGCGTTGCCACTCTCACCTAACGGAAAGGTGGATCGGAAAGCTCTCTCTACTCAGGCATCATCTTTGCAAAGACCCGAAGCAGTGGATACGGGACAGGCGTCTGGCACTCTCTCTGCCCAGAAATCTGCTCTGGTCGCGCAGATTACAGAGCTGATAGCAGGTGTCCTCAAAGTCGAGCGGATAGATCCTACGCGAAATCTCCTGGAATATGGGGCAACTTCTATGAATATCTTCCGCATTGCCAATTTGCTGGAGAGTCAGTTGCATATCCATCTGGAGTTTAGCCAGTTGTTCCGCCTTTCGAGTATCAATGCTATTGCTGCATTTTCAACCTCCAATTCAATCTCCAATCAGAGAAAGGACACTGGCTCCGTAAACCTCCCGCGAGGAAAAGAATACACAGCAAATCCTAACGAGTCAAGTGGAAATGCACTAGCACTCACATCAGAGGTGGGGAGAAACCATATCTCAGCTTCTTCCAATCTCATCCTCGATCCGGTAGCGCGAGAACGCTTTAAGAGCACGCAACCAGGATTGCGCCATGTGAGAAGTACAACACCTGCGGTGCAGCTCATGGTGCCAGAGCTGAAAAATGGGATCTTGCATCAGTATGCCGAACGTCGTAGCGCTCGCACGTTTCTCCAGCAACCTCTTTCTTTCAGGCAGTTCAGCGCACTGCTGGGATGTTTGCGGCAAATCACACTTGGGGGGAAGCCCAGGTACCAGTGGGGGTCTGCGGGCGGTCTCTATCCAGTACAAGCGTATGTCTATATCAAGCCTGGACGCATAGAGGGATTTGATGATGGCATCTATTATTATCATCCTGTGATACATCAGCTCTCATTGATCACGCCTCTTGTGCAGCTTGAGGGGGAGGTTTTTGGCTTTGCCAATCAGCACATCTTTGAGCAAGCAGCGTTTGTGCTGTTCCTGATTGGTCAGATGAAAGCCATGGAGCCGCTGTATGGAGAGTTAAGTAGAGACTTCTGCCTGCTTGAGGCTGGTGAAATCGTGCAACTGCTAGAGATGTCTGCCCCTGGACATCAGATAGCTCTTTGCCAGACAGGCGGGATCGGTTTCAAGAAGATCGAGCACCTGTTCGCTTTGGAGGAGGGGAGTATTTATCTCCATAGCTTGCTTGGTGGAGCATTAGATGTCAACACACAAGATACCGCACCAGATCCTACCCAACTCTATGAGCCTTTCCCTATCACCGATGTGCAACAAGCTTACTGGATTGGTCGCAACACCACGTTTGAGCTGGGTAGGGTAGGCAATCATGGCTATATAGAGGTTGAAGCGGTCGATCTAGATTTAGCACGTTCACTGCTCATCTTAAGGCAGTTGATTAAGCGACATCCCATGCTGCGTGCCATTATGTTGCCAGATGGGCAGCAGCAGATCCTTGAGCATGTTCCCCCCTTGTGTATCGCGTATAGCGATCTTTCGGGACTCAAGCAGCAGGATATGGCCACACAACTGGCGCACATCCGAGAGGCCATGGATCATCAGGTCTTTGCCGTTGAGCAGTGGCCCGCGTTGGAAATCCGTCTCTCACGTCTGCACAAGCGCTGCATCAGGATACACATCAGTATAGAATCCCTCTTTGTCGATGCCTGGAGTATACGTATCCTGATCCAAGAGTTTATTCACTTGTATCACGAACCGGAGCTACCTTTGCCCCCATTAGCACTCTCCTTCCGGGATTACGTCCTGGCAGAACTCCGGCTACAGGATACGGAGTTGTACCGACGTTCACGAGACTATTGGGCTGCACGTCTTGCAGACCTTCCAGCAGCACCGGAACTGCCATTGGCCATCGATCCAGCAACGCTGTCCCGACCACGCTTTGTCCACCGCGAAGCACGCATCGAGGCGGAGTTGTGGCAACAGTTGAAAGCCCATGGAGCACGAGCTGGACTTACGCCGTCCGGGATCTTATTGGCTGCATTTGCAGAGGTACTGACGGTATGGAGCAAGAGTCCGCGCTTTTGCATCAATCTCACCACGTTTAATCGTTTGCCATTGCATGAAGAGGTGAATGCTCTGGTGGGAGATTTTACCTCATTACTCATGCTAGCTGTCGATAACTCTCTGCCTGCTAGCTTTGCGCAGCGGGCAAGGAACTTGCAAGAACAAATGTGGCGTGATTTCGACCACCGCTACTATAGTGGTGTGCGCGTCTTACGCGATCTAGCTCGCCTGCGTAGAGAAAGAGACAGACCCCTTTCCACACAGGCCATGATGCCAGTCGTCTTCACCAGTTTGTTGGCGGAGGTGTCAGCTCAGAAGCATCCTGCCCCCTGGCAAGAAATCATCTATTGTGTCACGCAAACTCCTCAGGTCTGGCTCGACCATCAGGTATTAGAAGAAGGCGGGAATCTCCTGCTTTATTGGCAGGCTGTTGAAACACTCTTCCCCCCCGGCCTTTTGGATGCGATGTTTGAAGCGTATACAAGTTTCCTGCACAGGCTGGCTACAGATGATGAGCTTTGGCAAGCTCCTTCCTGTGAACTGCTACCCAATTCACAGCTTGCTCAATGGGCCTCGCTTAACGCCACCGAAACGGCCTTTCCAGAGGGCCTGCTGCACAGTTTTTTCCTGGAGCAAGTTGCAAAGAGGCCCAGGCAACTGGCCGTGGTTTCTACAAAACGAACCCTGACCTACCAGCAAACTCTGCACGAGGCTATGGTTTTGGGGCACAAGTTGAGGCAATTGGGAGCATGCCCGAACCAACTAGTGGCGGTAGTCATGGAGAAGGGATGGGAGCAGGTTGTGGGAGTCCTGGCCGTCTTGCTCTCTGGAGCAGCTTATCTGCCAATCGATCCCAGGCTTCCCCAGGAGCGAGTAACCTGGCTGCTAGAGCATGGACAAGTGGAATTTCTCTTGACTCAATCGTGGCTTGATAAGCGAATTGCATGGCCAGAGGATGTACAACACATCTGTGTGGATAGCCTTGATCTGGATCAAGAAGAGGTCAAGAGACTTAATCCTGTCCAAAGTCCAGATGATCTGGCCTATGTGATCTACACTTCTGGCTCTACTGGATTGCCCAAAGGAGTGATGATTGACCATCGAGGGGCTGTCAATACAATTTTAGATATCAATCAACGCTTTGGCGTCAGCAGCATGGATCGTGTGCTCGCGCTCTCGGCCTTAAACTTCGATCTCTCAGTCTACGATATCTTTGGTCTGCTAGCAGCGGGAGGAACAATTGTTGTGCCGCCTGAAGAAAGCTTGCGAGATCCTGCCGCCTGGCTGGACCTGCTTGTACGAGAACGGGTAACGATCTGGAATACCGTCCCGGCACTATTACAGATACTTGTAGACTCTATAGAGCTAACTAACTCGCTATGGCAACAAACAAGCCTGAGACTGGTCCTGCTGAGCGGAGATTGGATACCATTGCCCTTGCCAGAACAGGTAAAAGAGCGTCTGCCAGCTCTCCAGGTGATAAGCCTTGGAGGCGCAACGGAAGCCTCGATCTGGTCCATTCTCTACCCTATCCATGCCACCCTCCCATCCTGGAAAAGCATTCCTTACGGCAAGCCCATGCGCAATCAGCGTTTGTTCGTCTTGAATCATATGCTAGAGCCTTGTCCGATATGGGTTCCCGGTCATCTCTATATTGGTGGTGTTGGCCTAGCCATGGGCTACTGGCGCGATGAGGAAAAGACACAAGCCAGTTTCTTCCACCACCCACTCACCGGGGAGAGACTCTATCGCACAGGCGATCTGGGTCGCTATCTGCCAGATGGCAATATCGAATTTCTTGGTCGAGAGGATTTCCAGGTCAAAATACAGGGCCACCGCATCGAACTAGGAGAGATCGAGCGAACGCTGTCATGGCATCCAGCAGTGCAAGCTGCAATTGTCACTACCATAAACGATCCTCATGGTCATAAACGTTTGCTGGCTTACGTCGTCTTGCGAGAATCCGCAGAGACGGGGCAGCCGCAAGAGACGGTCCCTGCGGACGAAATGTACGATGATGCGTTGTCCCATCTCGCAGTAGGGTTCGGCCAAACAAGCATACGCCAGGAGATAGATAAACGACTGGTCATTGATGTGGCGCATCCTACAAACCATCCAGACACGTTGCAAGCGCATAGAGAACGTCTCAGTTATCGGCAATTCTTGCCAGAGCCAATCCCCTTCTGGCAGTTCAGTGCTTTCCTGAGCACCCTCAGCCAGGCCGAGCTTGAGGGGTTGCCCAAGTACCGCTATCCTTCTGCTGGTGGCATCTATCCAGTCCAGACCTATCTGGCGATTAAAGCGCAGCGTGTCGAAGGAGTTCCAGGAGGAATCTACTACTATAACCCTCAATCATCTCAGCTGGTCATGCTTGCAGAGCATATGCACCCTGACTCCGGTATTCATGCTCCGATCAACCAACCCATTTTCGATGAGTCCGCATTCTCGCTCTTTCTGATTGGAGATTTGACGACCATCTCTACGCTCTACGGGGAATCTGCTAGAGACTTTTGTCTGCTTGAAGCGGGATATATGGGCCAATTACTGATGATGACAGCAGTGCAACAACACATAGGACTCTGCCCGGTGGGGGGCCTGAATTTTGAGCCGATACGCGCTTCATTTCTGCTGACCGAGCGCCATCTCCTGCTACACACCTTGCTCGGTGGGCGCGTCGATCCTGGCCGCAGTACCGGCTGGTCATTTTTGCCAGGCAACAAGACAAATGTTGCAGGCGAGGCAAGCAGAGAATTGGCACCAAGCACAAACCCTACCATGACAGGACAAACAGGCAGGCTTGCTTCGCCAGTCACCATCGCCATGCTATACACATTCTTGAAAGAGAAACTACCGGAGTATATGCTGCCCTCAGACATCATGGTATTAGAGAGTCTGCCTCTTACAGCAAATGGGAAAGTAGATCGCAAGAATTTACCAGTACCGCAGACCCCATCCAATAGGCCAGGAACAGAGTATAGAGCACCGATATTAGAGTTAGAGCGGACAATAGCAGCCGTATGGCAAGAGGCGCTCGGTCATGAGAAAGTGGGTATCGACGACAACTTCTTTGATTTGGGAGGCAATTCTCTGCTGATGGTTCGAGCCTATGCCAGGCTCCGCAAGATACTTGACTGCGATCTCTCAATCATTGAAATGTTTTTTCAGTATCCAACTATTCACACACTGGCAGAGTTTCTCACCCAAAGGGTTGAACAGCAGGTTCAGCCTTCTCCCCCTCATGATGTAGAGCAACCGCAGCGCACCGAGAGGCGCAAAGTATCTCGCCAGCGGGAAAGGTTGACTAGACTTCGTCACCGTGCTTCGGTGGCAGGCCCAACTCACACGGAAAGGGACAGGCAAGATGCATGATGCAATAGTATCTGAGACAGACATTGCGATCATAGGGATGAGTTGTCGCTTGCCTAGCTGCAAAAATATACACGAGTTCTGGCAAAACTTACAAGAGGGGAAAGAGTGCATCGCTCAGCTATCAGAAGATCAATTGCGGGCATCACTCTTAAAATATTACGGCTCGATACCAGAGAGCGAGCTTGCATCCTGGCTCAATGATCCCAACTACGTCAGGGTTGCAGCAAGGTTAGAAAATATTGACTTATTTGCCGCCACGTTTTTTGGCTATAACCCAACCGAAGCAGAATTGATAGATCCTCAGCAACGTATTTTCCTGGAGTGTGCCTGGGAGGCACTGGAAGATGCTGCCTATAATCCTGAAACCTATAAGGGCCTGATCGGTGTCTACGCTGGTTCAGAGCTGAATATGTACTTCCATGGCCTACAGGCGGATACCATTCCTTCTGCCAGTGGACTCTTGAGAGTCATGAGCAATGCCAACGACTACCTGACCACGCGTGTTTCTTACAAGCTCAATCTGCAAGGGCCGGGCATGACTGTACAAACTGCCTGCTCAACCTCCCTAGTAGCGGTTCACGTGGCCTGCCAGAGCTTGAAAAGTGGTGAATGCGACATGGCTTTAGCGGGGGGTGTGGTAGCTCGCCCAATACAAGAAATGGGCTATTTCTATCAAGAGGATGGTTTCCTTTCTCCCGATGGGCATTGCCGACCGTTTGATGCTAAAGCGCAAGGAACTCTTTTCGCCAATGGTGGCGTCGGTATTGTCGTCTTAAAGCGTCTGGCGGAGGCACTGGCGGATGGCGATAACGTTTATGCAGTCATTAAGGGTTCAGCAACGAACAATGATGGGAGATTGAAAGCGGGCTATAGCGCTCCCTCCATTGGCGGTCAGATGAAAGTGGTTTTAGAGGCTATGGCGGTAGGTGATATTGATCCCGCATCCCTTAGCTATATTGAGGCACATGGAACGGCAACCCCACTGGGAGATCCCATTGAGATTGCTGCACTTACTCAGGCATTTCGTACCAGAACTCAACGCAAAAATTTCTGTGCCATTGGAGCACTCAAATCCAATATGGGACATCTGGGGGCCGCAGCAGGGGTGGCTGGACTGCTCAAAACGTGCCTGGCACTCAATCATAAAATGATCCCTCCCAGCCTGCATTATGAACAGCCTAACCCGCAGATAGATTTTGCCAACAGTCCCTTTTATGTGAACACTCAACTCACCGCATGGACGACTTCTACACTGCCACGCCGTGCCGGAGTGTGTTCTTTTGGCATAGGGGGAACCAATGCACATGTCATTCTAGAAGAAGCTCCAGATTGGTATGTAGCACAGGATCGGCGCAAAGCACAAGCCCTACCATCCTGGCAGTTGCTCATCCTTTCGGCGAAGGCAAGCTCGGTATTGGAGCACATGAGTGTCAATCTGCTTGACTACTTAAAAAATCATCCTGAGCTGCATCTGGCAGACCTCGCTTTTACCCTCCAGGTTGGTCGTCAAGCCTTTCCTCATAGACGCATATTAGTTTGTCAGACCATTGCAGATGCTGTGCACCAACTTGAAGCGCAACAAGGCATTTTCTCCGTCGCACCTGCTGGGGAGCAGCAAGTTGTTTTCATGTTCCCCGGTCAGGGACCGCAATATGTAAACATGGGACGAGAACTCTACGAGACAGAACCACCCTTTCGAGAACAGGTTGATCTGTGCGCTATGCTCTTAGTCCCGCACCTGCATGCTGATCTGCGCACAGTTATCTATCCGCCCACAGGAGAGGAAGAAGCAGCCCAGAAACAGTTGGATCAGATGGCGCTAGCCCAACCAGCTCTCTTTGTGATCGAATATGCTCTGGCTCAACTATGGATGCAGATAGGAGTTCGTCCTGCGGCCATGATTGGCCATGGCATTGGCGAATATGTGGCGGCTTGTCTGGCTGGTGTGTTGTCTCTGCAAGATGCCCTCTTGCTTGTCACCTTACGCGGCCAACTGATGGATCAACTGGCCGATGGTGCTATGCTGGCCGTTTCCTTGCCCCAGGAGCAGATCCTCCCCTTACTTAACGCCCAGCTTTCTGTGGCGGCCCACAACAGCCCGACCGATTGTGTCGTTTCGGGTCCGGGCGATGCTCTTCTTCACTTGCAAAATGCTCTGGGTGAGCAAGGGATTGCCTGCCGACTGCTCCATGTTTCGCATGCCTCCCACTCTCAGATGGTCGAGCCACTCTTAGCACCATTGAGCAATGCCGTAAAAAAGCTGAGTCTGCACCCTGCCAAGGTCCCCTATATTTCCAACGTTACTGGAAAATGGATCACTGAGCGGGAAGCAACTGATCCTGAGTATTGGGCCAAGCACTGGCGTCAGACGGCGCTCTTTGCCGAGGGCATGCAACTGCTGCTCGACTCTGCCAACATGGTCTTGCTTGAGGTAGGGCCGGGACATTCCTTATCGACTCTGGCTCGGCGGATGGAGGCCGCAGGGATGGGGCCTGACCGTGCCCCTACGGACCATATCATCCTGCCTTCTCTGCGTCATCCTCAAACCCAAATCTCAGACCGTGGCTTTTTGCTCAATACCAGTGGGCAGCTCTGGTGTGCGGGGGTAATCATCGATTGGTCCCAACTCTACGCTGGTGAACAACGCCGTCGTATTCCTCTGCCCACCTATCCCTTTGAACGGCAACGTTACTGGGTCTCCCCCATCATGGCATGCACGGGAGCAAACCCTGTCCCTACGGCCCCCACACAAAGTCATCAGGGGCCTTCCTCGATGCAGTTGCGCAAAGAGCCAGACCTGACCCAGTGGTTCTCCGTTCCTTCTTGGAAACGTTCTCCATTGCCCGCTTCCCTCTCCAAACAAGCCGCATGCAAAGCCTGCTGGCTTATCTTTATAGACTCTGTGGGATTGGGCTTCCAGCTGGTCAGCCATTTGCGAGGACAGGGGGACATGGCCCTTACAGTGCGTGTGGGAACGCAATTTGGCAAGATGAATGATTGGGAGTACACCATTCGTCCCGCTAGCCGAGAGGACTATGACACGTTGCTCAAGGACATAAACGCACGTGGTATAGTCCCTACGCGTATTGTCCATATGTGGCTGGTGATAGCAATGGACCACATACAAGCGGGACTCGACTATTTCGAGACAGCTCAGACACTTGGCTTCTACAGTCTGCTCTTTCTCACACAAACTCTGGGTGAACAAGGGAGCGAGCAGCCGCAAGAGATAGCCATCATCTCCAATAATTTGCAAGAAGTAATGGGCGGGGAAGTACTTTGTCCGGCAAGAGCAACAGCCTTAGCAGTAGGCAAAGTCGCTCCCCATGAGTACCCACATATCACCTTCCGCAGCATTGATATTGTTCTCCCTATGGCCATCGGACAGGGGCAAGGCACCATCCCAACAGCCTCGATGGAACTGGCCTGGGAGCAATTGGTTTGCCAAATCATCGCCGAATTGAGATGGAGGTCTTCAGATGTCACGGTTGCTTATCGTGGACCCCATCGGTGGGTTCACTGTATAGAGTCTGTGCCACTACCTCCAGTCGCAGAAGAGCAGCTTCCGCTGAGGCAACACGGAGTCTACCTGATTACCGGAGGTTTAGGTGGCATTGGCCTGGCACTGGGCGAGTATCTGGCCCGTCAGGTGAATGCGCGCTTAGTCTTGACGGGACGTACGGCTCTACCTGCACGTGAAGAGTGGGATCGCAGGCTGGCCGTCGCTAATGAACAGGATGCAGTGGCAAGTAAAATACGCCAAGTACAGAGGCTAGAGGAGTCAGGCGCTGAAGTACTCGTGGTGAAAGCCGATGTGGCAGATCTTGAGCAGATGCAGACTGTGATCTCGCAGGTACGTCAGCGCTTTGGGGATTTGCACGGAGTTATTCATACAGCAGGTACTCCCGGTGGAGGGCTAATCCAACTGAAAACGCCAGCCATAGCGGCAGGAGTTCTGGCCTCAAAAGTGAAGGGGACGCTGGTGCTTGAAGCTGTCCTCAAAGATCTGCACCCTGATTTTCTCGTGCTCTGTTCCTCACTCACTGCTCTCACAGCTGAACCGGGGCAAGTAGATTATTGCGCAGCTAATACCTTTTTAGACAGCTTTGCCTTTTACCATACTGCCCAACAGAAAGTTAAGACCATCTCGATTAACTGGGATACCTGGCAAGAGGTAGGTATGGCCGTTAATACTCTCAAACCCTATAAAAACTCTCATCGCTACAACGCTCAAATACGACAGCGTCTGCAAAATGGCATATTACCGCCAGAGGGAGTAGAGGTATTCAGGCGTGTCCTGATCAACAGCGCGCTTACTCAAGTCATCGTCTCGACCGATGGCGTCCTGGCCAGATTGAAGCAGACTGAAGCGCTCCAACGCACCGGACTACAAGATCGAGATGATGAGCCTGTACCGCACTTGACAGCAAGCAGTGCGGAGCAGCGCCCAAATTTGCAGACACCCTATGTCGCTCCGCAAAACGAAACGCAACGGCAAATTGCAACTATCTGGCAAAGCCTCCTTGGCATCGAGCAGATCGGCATTCATGATAATTTCATAGACCTTGGTGGTCATTCTTTACTTGGCACGAAGTTGATCATACGTTTGCGCGACACCTTCCACGTTGACATCTCATTACGTACGCTCTTTGCAGAACCTACTGTGGCAGGTCTCGCGCTCGTTATCCTGCAAAAGAATGCTGAGCGCATTGACGATGCACGCTTGTTACAAGACCTTGCAGACATAGAGCACCTGACTGATGATGAGGTGCAAGCACTCCTCGCCGCTGATAGCCAGCAGACAGAAAGGGCGCAGAACATATGAGCAATGTTCCCCAGCGTATCGCTACGCTTTCACCTCAGAGGCGTGAGCTTCTTTTACGCCGCTGGAAAATGAGAGAGCAGCAAGATGTCTTGCAACAAGGCGAGGAACAAGAGCAGGGGCAAGTTCCACTCCTGCTAGCATATGATCGCACCGCCTCTACACACTTTCCGCTCTCCTTTGCGCAGCAGCGGCTCTGGTTCTTGGATCAGTTGGAGCCAGGGGATACGGCGTATCTTCTCCCTGGGACTTACCAACTATGCGGTCTCTTAGATGTCCAGTGCTTTGAGAAAAGTGTAGTGGAGCTGGTGCGCAGACATAGGTCATCCATCCTGTGAACCCCCCAGGACAACCACAAGCCCCTTCCCTGCTACCAGTCATTGACCTACAAAGGCTGAATCAGCAGGAGAGAGTAGCACAGCAGCTGCGCCTGGCCACACAAGAAGCTCAGCACCCCTGTGATCTGGAGAACGGACCATTACTACGTTTCCACTTGCTCCGTCTAACAGATCAGCAGCATATCTTGCTTCTTACCCTGCATCATATTATCTCTGATGGCTGGTCAATGGATATACTGCTCCGCGAACTGAGCGAAGTGTACAGTGCTTTTATTCAGGGGCAATCTCCAACTTTATCTGCGTTACCAATCCAGTATGTAGACTATGCACTCTGGCAACGACAGTGGCTTGAGGGCGAGGTCCTACAGAAACAGCTTGACTACTGGAAGCAGCAATTAGTGGGGGCACCACCGATGTTAAGCCTGCCTACCGATCGACCGCGACCACCAGTACAGACCACCAGGGGCACTCAGCAATCGTTGCTACTCTCTGCTGATCTGCTGCAACAACTCAGGGCCTTGAGTCGAGCTGAGAATGTCACGCTGTTTATGATCGGCCTAGCGGCTTTTCAAGTCTTGCTGATGCGCTACAGTGGAGAGCCAGACATTGTCGTGGGTATTCCCACCGCCAATCGGTCACAAAGGGAGCTAGAAGGCTTGATTGGCTTTTTCGCTAATACATTAGCGTTGCGCACAGATCTGTCGGGTAATCCCAGCTTCCAAAGTCTCCTCAGTCGCGTGCGAGAGGTAGCCTTTGAGGCTTATGCGCATCAAGACCTGCCATTTGAAAAGTTGGTGGAAGAACTAGCAATAGAGAGGGATTTGAGCCGTCATCCACTCTTGCAGGTCTTCTTTACTTTACAGAACACCCCCCTCGCAGGTCTGGCGCTGCCGGGCATCTCCTGCCATCTGATAGAGCCTGAGACGCTAACAGCCAGATTCGATCTGAGCTTACTGCTTGTTGAGATGGAGCAAGGGCTGCTGACAGTAGCAGAGTACAATACAGATCTGTTCAACGAAGCAACTATTACCCGGCTGTTGGGCCACTGGCAGGTCCTCTTAGAGGGGATTGTGCGTAATCCAGACCAGCCCATCGAAACGCTTCCCCTACTTACAGCATCAGAAATGCATCGACTCCTGACGGAGTGGAACAACACAGCTAGCAATATCCCATACGACCTTTGTCTGCACCAACTCATCGAACAGCAGGTCGCACAAACGCCGCACGCCATTGCTGTGATCTGCGAGCAGGCTGGAACAAACCATAATCCTCACGTTCTCACCTATGGTGAACTCAATGCGCGGGCCAATCAACTGGCTCATCGTCTGCGTGCGCTCGGCATCGGCTCTGATAAGCCGGTCGCAGTCTGTATGGAACGTTCACTGGAACTGCTAGTAGCACTCCTAGCCATTCTCAAAGCCGGGGGGGCCTACATACCGCTCGACCCCGCTTATCCGACAGAGCGTTTAGCTTGGATGCTCACAGATGCCCAACCCACTGTCGTGCTCACTGAGCAACGTTTCCTGGCACATCTGCCCAATCATGGACAGTTGACGCTCTGTTTAGATCAGTTTGCAGAAGTCTGGACCTCCCGCCCGCAGGGCAACCACAAGAGATTGCCCTGTGCGCACGGGTCTAAGCAAAGTCGCACCAATCTCGTAAACACAACACTGCCAGACCATACAGCCTACGTGATCTATACCTCAGGCTCGACCGGGACTCCGAAGGGAGTGATGGTCAGTCACCGCAATGTAGTGAACTTCTTGCGCGGCATGGACGAGCACATTGAGGCATCAACCCCAGGCATCTGGCTGGCAGTCACCAGTATCTCGTTCGATATCTCCGTCTTGGAATTGTTCTGGACGCTTACACAGGGTTTTCAGGTCGTTCTCCTTTCAATCCCCAACGGGTCGTCGGAAAAGGGCATTGGCTTCCACTGGCTCCCCGCAGGGCGGGTATACATACCAAATCCGAATAAGTCAAGTGGAAATGCACTAGCCTTTAGCCTGTTTTATTTTGCCAACGATGCTGTAAAGCAGACAACTGCGGATGGCTATAAATTGCTGCTTGAGGGCGCAAAGTTTGCCGATACTCATGGTTTTCAGGCGCTGTGGACACCGGAACGGCACTTTCATGAGTTCGGTGGACTCTATCCCAATCCTGTTGTCACCAGCGCCGCTGTGGCAGCGGTGACACAACACATCCAGATTCGGGCTGGCAGTGTGGTCTTGCCCTTGCATAATCCCATCCGTGTAGCAGAGGAATGGGCAGTCGTCGATAACCTCTCACATGGGCGTGTGGGTATCGCCTTTGCCTCTGGCTGGCACACCAACGATTTTGTCTTTGCCCCTAATAAGTATGCCGAGCGTCGAGAGATTATGCAACAGGATATAGAGACGGTACGCAAGCTGTGGCGCGGTGAAAGCATCACCTTGCAAGGGGGAACGGGCAAGAGTATCGAAGTGAAGACCTTTCCACGACCAGTTCAAGCAGAACTCCCCGTCTGGATCACCAGTGCGGGCAGTCCTGAGACGTTTCGCTTAGCAGGAGAAGCCGGAGTGAATGTGCTCACACACCTGCTTGGTCAAGATCTGGACCAACTGGCCGCCAAAATTGCTGTGTATCGAGCAGCATGGCACCAACATGGGCACGATGCACAAGGCAAAATCGGTAACATCACCTTGATGCTCCATACCTTCATTGGCACCGACCTGGAAACAGTTCGTGAAACGGTTCGTCAACCCTTTCGTGCGTACTTGAGAAGCTCGGTTGATCTTCTCCAGCCACTTGCTCGCAGTCTGGGGCTGGATATCAATGCCGATACCTTTCATGAGGATGATATGCAGGCGTTGCTTGATCATGCCTTTGTACGCTACTTTGAGAGCAGTGGGCTGATGGGAACTGTTGACTTCTGTCTCCCCATAATTGAGAGCTTGCAGAC
>VBJK01000110.1:25138-28341 GCA_005879655.1 Chloroflexota bacterium
TACAATGGTACGAACACGCCTCACAAGCCCATCCGTCCCTTGTGGGTGCCCCGACTGAGCAGTTACGAGACATCTCCTTATCTGCCCAAATGCTTGAGTATGGCGTCACACATCTGCAATGTACTCCTTCCCTTATGCATATGATCTTGATGGAGCCTCTTGCTGCGACTGCTTTGCACGGGTTATCTCATCTGCTGCTCGGTGGTGAAGAGCTGCCACTTGCTCTGGTCAAGCAGCTTCAGTCATTGAGTGTAGAGGCTGGACAGGCGGGCAGGGATGATACTACGCTCCCATTCCAATTGCACAATATGTACGGCCCCACGGAAACCACCATCTGGTCTACTGCCTCTGTGCTTGAGTCTGATGTGCAAGAGGTCTCACTTGGCCGCCCAATCGCCAATACGCAGGTCTATCTGCTGGATACGCATCTTCAGCCTGTGCCAATCGGCGTGGCAGGCGAGATCTATCTTGGGGGAGAGGGATTGGCACGCGGCTATCTCAACCAGCCAGGGCTGACAGCGGAAAGGTTCCTGCCCAATCCCTACCACCTCTCGTGTTTCTGCACTAGGGGACGGCTCTATCGCACGGGAGATGTGGCTCGTTACCGTTGTGATGGCACATTGGCATATCTGGACCGCAGAGACCAGCAAGTTAAGCTGCGAGGCTATCGCATTGAACTGGGGGAGATCGCGGCAAGCTTACGGACGCATCCGGCTGTTCAAGAAGCAGTTGTCATTCTCCGCAAACAGAGGGAGGACAGGCACAGTGTCGCACCCCTCGCCGGAACAAGCCACAGCCCCTCCACATCCCTACAGAAACAACTGATAGCCTATGTAGTCACAGAGGGCGAAGAGAGACCAACACGCGATGAACTGCATAGCCACCTGCGCAGGCAGTTACCAGAATACATGATACCAGCCAACATAGTCCTCTTGGACAGGCTGCCTCTGACACCCAATGGCAAAATCGACCGCCAGGCATTACCAGCTCCCGACCAGCATCAGTTGCACCAAAGCACTGAGATGGTGCTACCACAAACAGCACTGCAAGAGCAACTAGCAGGGATCTGGACTGAATTGCTGCACCTGCCACAGATAAGCATCCATAGTAACTTCTTTGAGCTAGGAGGCCATTCGCTGTTAGCGGCCCAGTTGATGTTACGTATCCAAACCGCGTTTGCGGTAAAAGTGCCTCTACGTAGTCTATTCGAGGCCCCAACTATTGTCGAGATGGCTGTAATTATCGAGCGGATGCAAAATGAGATCGGAGCACAAGAGTCTAGCACGCCGAGCGTTATCACACCACAAAAGAGAGAGAGCAGTGCTATACCACTCTCCTTCGCCCAAGAACGCTTGTGGTTTCTGGATCGGCTGCTTCCTGATAGCAGCCGCTACGTGGTTTCACAGTCCTTTCATCTCTCAGGTCCCCTGCATATGAAGGCGTTGGAACGTAGCCTGATGGCAGTCATACAACGGCACGAAATATTACGGACGACGTTCTCTGTGCAAGAGGAGCTACCTGTGCAGGTTATCGCACCTGATCTTGTGCTGCAAGTGCCTGTGATTGATCTGCATGGTTTGCTTGCCGCCGAACGTGATCAGCAAGTTAAGCGCTTAGCACAACAAGATGCGCGTCGCTCGTTTGACCTAGCACATGGTCCCTTATTGCGTATCCATATGTTGCGGTTGGTAGCCAGACAGGAGCACGTGTTCCTGTTCACATTACACCATATCATCGCTGATGGTAAGTGGTCGATGGGCATTCTGCTGCGTCAACTCTCAGCCCAGTATCAGGCTGAAATGAATGGGGCACCCCTCTCGCTACCTGCCTTGCCGCTTCAATATGCAGACTATGCCATCTGGCAACGACAAGAGTTACAAGGCGAAGTCTTAGAGGGTCTCTTCACCTACTGGCAACGGCAACTCAGCGGTGCCCCAGCGTTATTGGAACTGCCCACTGACCGCCCCCGTCCAGCAGAGCAGAGCGATGCCGGATCTCAGCAATCTCTGCTTTTGTCGCCTGCTCTCCTGCAAGAACTGAAACGTATGAGCCAGCGGGAAGGCGTCACCTTGTTTATGACGCTGCTGGCCGCCTTTCAGGTCTTATTGATGCGTTATAGTGGTCAACAGGACGTTGCAGTGGGCACACCTATCGCTGGTCGTGGGCAGGCAGGATTAGAGAACTTGATCGGCTTCTTCGTCAACACATTGGTACTCCGCTCTGACCTGTCGGGCAATCCCAGCTTTCGCCAGTTGTTGACCCGTGTACGAGAAGTGGCACTACAAGCCTACGCCCATCAGGATCTGCCCTTTGAAAAACTGGTAGAGTCCTTGCAAGTAGAACGATCCTTAAGCCATGGACCCCTATTCCAGGTCTTCTTCGCCCTACAGAATGTTCCCGCCCCTGACGTTAAGTTGCCAGATATAGCCGTTCGACAACTGGAGAAAGAGCATTTCACCGCACTATTTGACTTAAGCCTGGAGCTTACTGAGAGTGAAAGGGGATTGCTTATAGAGGTAGAGTACAGTACTGATCTGTTCGATGCCGCAACTATAGAGCGTCTGCTTGGACACTGGCAGGTGCTCTTAGAGGCGATTGTGCGTAATCCAGAGCAACAGATTGAGATGCTGCCCCTGCTCACTCCAAGGGAGCGCGAACAACTGTTAGTACAATGGAATGCTACTGCCAAGGACATGAGTCCTGACCTGTGTCTGCACCAACTCATTGAGCAGCAAGTGGAGCGAATGTCGGAAGGCATCGCGGTCGTCTTTGAAGAGGCGGCTCTGACCTATCGGGAACTGAATGACAGAGCCAATCAACTGGCCTGTGTACTACAGCGAACTGGTGCTGGACCGGATGTTTTGGTAGGTGTCTGTCTGGAACGCTCGCTCGAACTCGTTGTTGGGTTGCTGGCTATTCTCAAAGCTGGAGCAGCGTATGTCCCGCTTGATCCAAGCTATCCAAAGACACGACTGGCCTGGATGCTCACAGATACCCAGCCTGTTGTAGTCCTTACACAAACGCATCTCATGACAGTGTTGCCTGTCGGTCATGCCCAAGTCATCTGTCTGGATACCGATTGGGAACGCATAGTCGGGGAGCCTACTCTCGATCTAGAGAGCAAGGTTTCGCCGGACAATCTAGCCTACATGATCTACACGTCCGGCTCTACAGGGAAACCGAAAGGGAGCATGAATACTCAG
>VBJK01000110.1:28368-48827 GCA_005879655.1 Chloroflexota bacterium
CCAGTGATCGGGTACTGCAAAAAACACCCTTTAGCTTCGACGTTTCCGTGTGGGAGTTCTTCTGGCCCCCCTTAACAGGTGCCACTTTAATCATGGCCCGTCCAGGCGGCCATCAAGACCCGACCTACCTGAGAACGCTTATTGTGGAGCAGCAAGTGACCACGTTGCACTTTGTTCCCAGCATGCTCCAAGCCTTCCTTTGGCACACGTCCACTGACGCCAAAACCAAGCTGGAAAACTGTACCAGCTTGCGACAAGTCATCTGTAGCGGGGAAGTGCTTACACCAGCGCTGCAAGCAGACTTCTTCGCCTCTGTTGCAGAAGAGGTGAAGCTGCACAATCTCTACGGGCCAACTGAAGCGGCCATTGACGTAACTGCCTGGCAGTGTCAGCGTGACGACCGGGAGAGTGCTCTGCGCCTGTCCGGCGAATATAGAGTTTCAATTGGTCGTCCTATTGCTAATACCCAGATTTATGTGCTGGATAGTAACCTACAGCCAGTGCCGATAGGAGTTCCCGCAGAATTGTATATTGGCGGTGTCAACCTGGCACGAGGTTACCAGAACCGTGCGGACCTGACAGCAGAGCGCTTTATTCCTCATCCGTGGAGTTCCCTTCCTGGAGAACGCCTCTACCGAACTGGAGATCTAGCACGCTATCGGGCCGATGGGGCCATTGAATATCTGGGTCGTATTGACCAGCAGGTGAAACTAAGAGGGTTCCGCATCGAACTGGGCGAAATAGAGGCGACCTTGCGAGCTTATCCCACTGTGCAAGATGCCGTGGTTGTGCTGCAAGAGGAGAGCGAGATCTCGCAATATCTGGTGGCCTATGTCGTAGCTCGTAGTGGGGAGTCCTTCACCGCAGAGCAAATGCAAGGGTACCTGCGCGAACGACTCCCTGACTATATGGTGCCCGCGAGAGTGGTCTTACTAGAAGCTATGCCCCTGACGGCCAACGGCAAAGTAGACCGTAAGGCCCTGCCAGTTCCCGACTGGCGTCAGTTACCACAGGGCAAAGAGATGGTCGCGCCACAAACACCACTGCAAGAGCAGTTAGCAAGCATGTGGGCAGAGTTGTTGCACTTGCCAGAGATCGGTATCCATCACAACTTCTTCGAGCTTGGGGGACATTCACTCCTGGCAACCCGGTTGATGGCTCGTATACGCACCATATTTCAGGTAGAGATACCCCTCCGTCGTCTCTTTGAAACTCCAACTATTGCAGATATAGCACTTGTCATCGAGCAACTACAAACCGAGCGAATAGAGCAAGAGAAAAGTGAAAATGTAGCCCAAATGTTTACATTGCTAGGAGGACTATCAGAAGAAGAGATGCATGAAATATTTTTAAGAGAAATAGAAGATATATCAGAAACTAAAATCTATTCAACAAGTATCAATAAAATAGAAGACATATAGGATAAAGAGGGAAGCATATGAGTGAACTCGCCAAACGCATTGCAGAACTTACACCAGAGAAGCGCAAGCTGCTTGCACAAAAGTTACAGAAAAAGCTGCTCTCACAGCAATTGCAAGGTGATGAAGTAGCGCTTGCCCAAAAAGACCAGATTCTCCCGCAACAGAGAGAAGGCAATGTTTTCCCCCTTTCGTTTGCACAAAGACGGCTATGGTTTTTGCAGCAACTGGAGCCACAAAGTGCCTTTTATAATATGCCTGCGGCACTTCGTCTCGCTGGACGGCTGTGTGTAGATGCCCTCGAACGGAGCCTGACCACGATAGTGCAGCGCCACGAAGTGTTGCGTACAACATTCCCTACGCAACAGGAGCAACCTGTACAAGTTGTCGCTCCTTCTCTGCCAATCTACATACGCGTGATTGACTTGCATGGCATCTCCGCTGATAGGCTGGATTCTCAGATAAACGCATTAGCCCATGCTGAGGCACAGTGTCCCTTTGATCTGGCAAATGGTCCATTGTTACGCGTCTACCTACTGCGTCTGGGCCAGCAGACCCCCGTAGTGACAGTGCCTCGTGCCCGCCCTGCGACCCTACCCACACCTCTTGCCACGTGGGAACATGTGCTTTTGCTCACCTTCCATCACATCGTCTCCGATGGTTGGTCAACTGGCATCTTTGTGCGCGAGATCGCTGCACTTTATCAGGCTCAGATAAACGGAGAGGATGGGAGCAAGGCTGCATCCCACGTGTTGCCTGCATTGCCGATCCAATATGCCGATTATACTCTCTGGCAACGAGCATGGTTACAGGGGCAGGTGATGGAGTCTCAACTAGCCTACTGGCGCAAGCAACTGGCAGACGCTCCCGCCCTGCTGGAACTGCCTACAGATTGGTCCCGCCCAGCAGTGCAGAGCTATGCAGGTGCTCAGCAATCGTTATTGGTATCCCCAGAGCTGTTAGAGCAACTCAAGAGTTTGAGCCAGCGGGAAGGTGTGACGCTATTTATGATGCTGCTGGCCGCTTTCCAGGTACTACTGATGCGCTACAGTGGGCAACAGGACATTGTGGTAGGTACACCCATTGCCAATCGTACACGAGAAGAGCTAGAGGGCTTGATTGGCTTTTTCGTCAATACGTTGGTGTTACGTACAGATCTGTCGGGGAACCTCAGTTTCTTACAGCTGCTCGCCCGTGTACGTGAGGTAGCTTTGCAGGCTTATGCTCATCAAGATGTTCCGTTTGAAAAACTTCAGGTGCTTTTTAGTCTGGATAATGCACCCCTGCCGTCGTTTGAACTGGCAGGGCTAAGCTTTCGCTCAATGTCGGTTGAGAGCCAAACTGCCAAGTTCGATCTGAGTCTGATGCTCAACGAAGAAGATACGGGCTTACATACCGTGGTGGAGTATAATACTGATCTCTTCGAGGATGCAACTATGACACGTCTTCTGGAGCATTGGCAAGTGCTGCTGGAAACGATTGTGCACCATCCAGAGCAGAACATTGAAACTCTTCCTCTGCTCACAGAGGCAGATCGTGAGCAATTGCTGATGCAATGGAATACTACCAGCTATGACGCCACTAGTGCCCAAACCGACGCTGCGCAGGATCTATGTCTGCATCAACTCTTTGAGCGGCAGGTAGAGCAGACTCCTGATGCCGTTGCTGTCGTCTTTGAAGAGCAACAGGTGAGTTATCAACAGCTCAACGATCAAGCCAATCACCTGGCCTATCGTCTGCGCGAGATCGGTATTGGGCCTGATTGCCTGGTCGGGGTGTGCATGGAGCGTTCGCTGGAACTGCTCGTAGGCTTGCTGGCTGTGCTCAAAGCAGGAGGGGCTTATGTTCCGCTCGATCCCGCTTATCCGCAGGACCGTTTAGCCTTTCTACTTGAAGACGCGCAGGTTCCTGTTGTGCTTACCCAGACACAGTTGTATGATCGACTCACGCCTTTTGGTATCGAGACGATCTGCGTTGAGGCTTCCCCAGGGCACCCACAAGGGATGTCTCTACAATGGGACGGATCAGCCTGTGATGCGCGTTCGTCCCATTGTAGGGGCATCCCTTGTGGGTGGACGGGGGTACAGCCGGAAAATCTGGCCTACGTCATTTACACCTCCGGTTCCACCGGCAAACCCAAGGGCGTGATGGTAACACATGCCAATGTCACTCGTTTATTTGCGATCACAAACGACCGGTTCCACTTCCAGAGCCAGGATACCTGGACCTTTTTCCACTCCTCAACCTTCGATTTCTCCGTCTGGGAAATATGGGGCAGCCTGCTGTACGGAAGTCGGCTTGTGGTGGTGCCCTACTGGCAAAGTCGATCACCAACTGAGTTCTACCACCTGCTGGTAACTGAACAGGTGACGATCCTCAATCAAACGCCGTCCGCATTTGGTCAGTTGATACAGGCAGACCTAGCGTCTGTAGAGCGTATGGACCTGGCATTACGGCTAGTTATCTTTGGTGGAGAGGCTCTCGACTGCCGCCGTCTGCGTCCCTGGTTCGCCGATCATGCAGATCAACACCCACAACTGGTCAATATGTATGGCATTACCGAAACGACCGTACATGTCACCTACTATCCTATCACCCAGACTGATGTGCAGGTCCATCGAGGTAGCATTATTGGTGGTCCTCTGCCCGCTGTACAGTGCTATGTGCTCGACGCACATCAGCAACTAGTACCATCTGGGATAGCAGGAGAGCTGTATATTGGAGGGGTGGGCCTGGCACGAGGCTACTGGCAGAATGCCTCTCTTACAGCCGAGCGCTTTGTGCCTCATCCCTTTGCCGGGGCAATAGCTCGTGCCAGCGCACAGCCAGGGGCGCGTCTCTACCGCACGGGTGATCTGGTCCGCTACCTACCCACCGGGCGTCTTGAATACCTGGGACGCATTGATAGCCAGGTCAAATTGCGGGGGTTCCGCATCGAATTGGGAGAAGTTGAGGCAACCTTGCAAGCACATCCTGCTGTCAAAGAGGCAGTGGTTGTCTTGCGAGAGGAGGATGAAGCCAGGAAAGCTCTAGCGGCCTACGTGGTAGCACAAGCTGGAGAGTCTCTCACGCTTGAACAAGTGCGAAAGTATCTGCGCGAGCAATTGCCTGACTATATGGTGCCTTCTTATGTGGTCTTCTTAGAAGCTCTGCCGTTGACACTCAATGGCAAAGTGGATCGCAAGGCCCTACCTCCGCCAGTGCTTGTACGTCATGAATCCACTTTTGAGCTTCCTCGCAAGCCAGCGGAACATACTCTGGTGGATATCTGGCAGCAGGTGCTCGGTCTGTCTCAGGTGGGCGTTCATGACAACTTCTTTGCGCTAGGGGGTGACTCCATCCTCAGTATGCAGATCATTGGACGCGCTCGACAAGCAGGTTTGCAATTGACCACCAAACAGCTCTTCCAACACCAGACTATTGCCCAACTGGCAATGGTGGCGCAACCCCTGGAACAACAGAGCGAACGGGTGAAGATGATAGGATCAGGGCTGTGCCTTGAGCCTCCCCCAGGAGGCTTTTCCCCTGCGGACTTCCCGCTGGCGCGTCTCGATCAAGTTACCCTCGATCGGTTGCTGGCAGAACGCGAGCATCTGATTGAGGACATCTATCTGCTCACACCCTTACAACAAGGGCTGCTCTTCCATACACTCTCTGAGCCTCGGTCGGGAGTCTATATAGAACAAGTGAGTTACACATTGCGCGGCGAGGTAGAGGTGGGAGCCTTTAAGCGAGCATGGCAACAGGTTATCGCACGGCATATGATCCTGCGCACGGCCTTCGTCTGGCAAGAGGTAAGTGAACCTCTACAGATCGTCTTTAAGCAGGTGAAGCTTCCCCTAAGTATTCTGGATTGGCGGAATCTCCCACCAGAACAGCAAGAAGCTGACCTCGCAGCATTCTTACAGGCTGACCGTGCAGAGGGTTTTGACGTGGGGCAGGCCCCATTGATGCGCTTGACGCTGGTGTGGCTGAGCAAGACACGTACACAGGTGATCTGGACGCACCACCATCTCCTGCTGGATGGCTGGAGTATCTCTCTGCTCGCACAGGAGGTGTTAGCTTGCTATGAAGCAGCAATCCAGGGACAGCGCCTAGCAGACGCAGAGCCGCGCCCGTATCGTGACTACATCAGTTGGCTTGCCGAGCAGAAAAACGAGACCGCCGAGCTGTACTGGCGGCAAGTCCTGGCCGGAATAGTCGCCCCAACACCACTGGGAGTGGATCGCAGAGAGCGAGAAGTTCAAGCAGCCCGCGTATATGCAGAAGAGGTATTGCAGGTTGATGCTGCGACAACGGCAAACTGTCAGCGGTATGCGAGCAGAGAGCACGTGACCGTGAGTACACTGGTACAAGCGGCCTGGGCACTGGTACTTGCACGCTACAGTGGGCAGACAGATGTGATCTTTGGTATGGTGGTAGCGGGACGACCGCCAGAACTGGCGGGAATTGAGCGTATGATCGGCTTGTTCATTAACACGGTACCAGTGCGGGTACAAATGAACGGTGAAGAAGAAGCAGGAGTCTGGCTCGCACGGCTGCAAGAGCAACAGATTGAGCAACGATCCTACGAGTATAGTTCTCTGGTACAAGTGCAGGGGTGGAGTGAAATACCACGTGCACATCCACTTTTTGAAAGTCTGCTGGCATTTGAGAACTATCCAGTACCAGTGACCTTAAGCGCGGAGGGCAAACACGTGGATGTTGCCACGAAGCTGGCCCCCGTGGAAGGCGTCCATGTCATAGAACACACTAACTATCCGCTAACTATCGTTGTGGCACCAGCGGCGAAGTCGGAGCCAGGAGCCAGTATGGGCTTGCTGGCGAGCTATGATCGTCAGCGCTTCGAGCGAGCAACTATCCAACGTTTGCTCGGACATTTGCAGAACTGTCTCCAGCAGTTGGTAGCTGATCCACAGCAGCGACTAGCGACGATCTCCCTACTTACGAAGGCAGAGCGTGAGCAGTCGCTGGTTCAGTGGAATGCGACAAGGACGGACTATCCTCGGCAGGTATGTGTCCATCAGCTCTTTGAGCAGCGGGCAAGGCAGACTCCAGACTGCGTGGCGCTAGTTTTTGAAGACGAGGCGCTTACCTATGCAGAACTGAATCGACTTTGCCCCTACAATGGAACGAATGCGCATCACAAGCCGATCCGTCCATTATAGGGGCAAGCCCTTGTGGGTGTCCTGAGCTATTGGTGGGGATCTGTATGGAACGCTCCATTGAGATGGTCGTAGGAATCCTGGGTGTGCTCAAGGCAGGAGGGGCCTATGTGCCACTCGATCCCGCGTATCCGGCAGAGCGCTTGACTTTCATGATACAGGATACCCAGGTTGCGCTCTTGCTCACTCAGGAGCACCTGCGTGGGCGATTACCTGTTATTGACGCACAACTCCTGTGTCTTGATAGTAACTGGTCGCTGATCGCTCAGCAGTCAGCAGAAAATCTGCATGGCCCGGTTGAGGCGGAAAATCTGGCATACGTCATCTACACGTCAGGCTCAACGGGTCAGCCCAAGGGCGTGCTCAATAAGCATCGTTCGCTTGTCAATCTGTGTTTTGCATTACGCACGTTTTTTGCTCATCCAGAGGTACGGCATGTCTCCTTGCTCACATCCATCAGCTTTGATATCTCCGTCAATCAGATCTTCCCCACACTCGCCTTTGGTAAAACCCTGTACATCATTGCAGAGGAAATCAAACTGGACGCCCTGCAATTCCTGACTTTTATGCAAGAGCGTATGCTTCACCTGCTTGATTGTGTGCCATCATATCTCGACCATTTGCTGACAACGCTCTCTGGACGTAGCATGGCCAACGAAGTCGCCTATATTCTCGTAGGTGGTGAAAAGCTCGAACGTTCGTTACTACAGCAAACCTTTACCCAACTCGGCCCCGGCACAGTAGTCGTCAACATCTATGGTCTCACCGAGATCGATGATATCAGTACACTGCTACCCATCTCCGTGCATCAACTTGCACAACCGATTACCATTGGACACCCGATACAAAATACGCAGGTGTATATCCTGGATGCCTTCTACAACCCATTACCCGTTGGCGTGATGGGCGAACTGTTCATTGCAGGAGAAGGGCTTTCACGGGGCTACTTGAAGCAACCTGCACGCACAGCAGAAAAATTTGTGCCCAATCCTTTTGAGCCTGGCAAGCTCATGTGCAGGACAGGTGATCTGGCAAAGTGGTTAGCAGATGGTCAAATCGAACTACTTGGGCGGATCGATCACCAGATCAAACTGCATGGCTTTCGCATTGAAATAGGAGAGATTGAAGCGACTTTGCAAGCACATCCTGCCGTGCAAGAGGCTGCGGTTATCCTGCGCGAAGAAGGGCAGGACAGAGACGAGGCACTGTCCCTACAGCCTCTGTCAGCCAAGAAATATCTGATAGCCTATGTGGTTCCAGCGGCGGCGTCACGAGAGGCGGGGTCCAGGGGAGTGGCCCCTGGCGGGGTTTCAGGGGTATTCCCTGATCTTTCCTCACCCCCCACCCCCGAAGTGGGCGCACAAAAAAACCTCCCCTTGAAAGAGCAGGAATCTTGGGCAGAGGCTACCTCCGCCCTGCAAGGGTATCTCCGTGAGCAATTGCCAGAATATATGGTACCAACGCATATAGTCTTTCTGGAAGCCCTGCCACTGACAGCCAATGGCAAAGTGGATCGTAAAGCCTTACCGGTTCCTACAACTCTTGGGCGTAACGAACTCACCTTTGTAGCTGCCCGCGAGCCAGTCGAACGCACTTTGGCAGCCATCTGGGAACAGGTGCTAGGAGTGCGAACGCAAGTGGGGCTGCATGACAACTTCTTTGCTTTGGGAGGTGACTCCATTCTCAGTATGCTCATTGTTGCACGTGCTCGACAAGCAGGTTTGCGCAAGTTGACACTCAAACAGCTCTTTCAGTACCCGACGATTGCCGAACTGGCCACCGTTGCAGGACCTTTGGAGGAAGCCTATGAGTTATCGGGCGAACAAGCGGAGGTGACCGGACCAGTGCCACTCACACCAATCCAGCACTGGTTCTTCGAGCAGGATTTGTTACAGCCCCAGCATTTCAACCAATCCGTGATGTTGCAGGTACCTGCTAGTTGGAAGTTACAGCCTCTGCAACAGATCTTGGACTCATTGCTCATCCGACACGATGTCTTGCGGTTGCGCTATGAACATACAGAGACTGGTTGGCAGCAACGACTCGTTAGTGTCGCGGAAGCGGGATCTGTCACCATCGAGAGACTCGATCTGACTCAGATTGCCGCAAGCCAACACGCCGAGCGCATCGCGGATAGAGCCAATCGCATCCAGGCCAGTCTGGATGTACAACTCGGTCCCCTTCTGCGTGTAGTCCTGTTTGAGCTGGGAAATGGCAAACCAGCACGGCTACTCATAGTGATTCATCATCTAGCCATCGATGGAGTTTCCTGGCGCGTGCTGCTAGAGGACCTCCAACTAGCGATGGCTCAGCTACAAAGGGACGAACCGATAGCTTTGCCTGCTAAGACGGTTTCCTTCCAACGTTGGGCGGAGCATTTGCAAGAGCTAGCTCAGTCCGCTCCGTTGCAAAAAGAACGAGCCTACTGGCTAAGGGTTGCCCAGGTATCGACTGTCTCTCTCCCACGCGATTTTTCTGTGGGAAGTAACACATGGGACTGGGCACGTACCGTCAATATAACACTGACGAAGGAGGAGACACGACTCCTGCTCCAAGAGGCTCCTCTGCCCTATCGCAGTCACATTCAGGAACTCTTGCTGGTGGCCTTAGTACAGACGTTGACACGCTGGATGGGAACGCAGAGCATCAGGTTGGATATGGAAGGGCATGGTCGTGAGGAACTCTTAGACGAAATGCTGGATGTCAGCCGCACGGTAGGCTGGTTTACCAGCCTGTACCCGGTAGTCTTTATTCTGCAACAGAATGGTGGGATGGAACCATCGGACAGGTTATCCCAACAGCGCCGATGGATCAAGACGATCAAAGAACAACTGCGCAGTGTGCCCCATAAAGGGGTGGGCTATGGCCTCTTGCGCTATCTGTCTGACGACCCTGAACTGCGAGAGCAGCTTGCGTCTGCCTTGCCCTCTGAAGTGAGTTTCAACTATCTGGGACAGTTCGATCAGTCACTGATGAGTACCTCCGAGACTGCTATCTCTTAGATATGAATGCACTGGTCGTTGGAGAACAATTGCATGTGCAATGGACCTATAGTGAGCAGATTCATCGGCAGGCAACGATTGAGGCAAGAGCACAAGAGTTCCTACAAGCATTGCGAGACCTGTTGGTCCACTGTCTTGAGCCTGGGGCAGGAGGCTTGACGCCCTCGGACTTCCCGCTAGCTTGTCTGGATCAAGCGACCCTCGATCGCCTGCTAGCAGGGCGGGATGGCCTGATTGAGGATCTCTATCCACTCACTCCCTTACAACAAGGACTACTCTTCCATACGCTCTCTGCACCTCAGTCAGGGGTCTATATAGAACAGGTCAGTTGCACGCTGAGAGGCGAGTTAGCAGTAGATGCCTTTGAGCAAGCATGGCAGCAGGTTATCATGAGACATGCGGTCCTGCGCACTGGCTTTGTGTGGCAAGAGTTGCATGAACCTTTGCAGATTGTCTTTCGGCAAGTAGAGTGGTCGCTTCACGTCTTAGATTGGAAGGGTCGCTCGCTCCAACAGCAAGAGGCTGATCTGGAAACATTCTTACGTGCTGATCGTAATCAGGGCTTTGCATTGGATCAGCCTCCTCTGATGCGCTTAACCCTCGTGCAACTGAGCGAGACGCGTACGCAGGTGATCTGGACGCATCACCACCTGCTACTCGATGGTTGGAGCCTATCCTTGTTGTTACAGGACGTGTTGGCCCTCTATACAGCAGCAGTGCAAGGAGAGGTCACGGTATGTGAGCTGCGTCGCCAGTACCGGGACTATATCAGTTGGCTGGTTGCGCACAAGGGTGAGACTGCCGAGACATACTGGCGGCAAACTATGGCCGGGATAACTGCCCCAACACCACTGGGAATAGATCAGAGCGTCCGAGAACATGGCTCAGACGAGATCTATGCAAAAGAGACATTGCAGGTCGCTGCTGCGACGAGCGCAAGGTGGCAGGAGTATGCGAAGAGAGAGCATGTGACGCTCAATACGCTAATGCAAGCAGCGTGGGCACTGGTACTCTCTCGTTACAGTGGACAAAATGACGTGCTTTTCGGAAATGTGGTGGCAGGACGCCCACCAGAACTTGTGGGTGCGGAGCGTATGATCGGACTATTCATTAACACCGTACCTGTACGTGTGCAAGTCCAGGATGAAGAAGAGGTGGGAGTCTGGCTGAGACGATTGCAAACGCAACAGCTTGAGCAATGGTTCTATGAGAATAGTTCGCTGGTGCAAGTGCAGGGCTGGAGTGAAGTCCCACGCGATCAGGAACTTTTTGAGAGCCTATTCGTCTTTGAGAACTATCCTGTGCAAGCGGCATTGACCGAGCAAAAGGGTCTTTTTGAAGTTGAAGGTTTCCAGATAGTAGAAAGAACAAACTATCCACTGACGATTGGCGTAGAACCAGGGACGGGCAGGGACCAGCATGGCGAGCATCTCCTCGCACCACAGCCTCTTCATTTGGAGGTGAGCTATGATTGTCGGCGTTTTACAAGAGCAACCATGCAGCGTTTGCTCCGCCATCTAGACACGGTCCTGCAACAGTTGGTGGCTGACCCACAGCAGCAGTTGGCAACCATATCACTACATACAGAAAGGGAACGTGAGCAACTGTTAGTGCAGTGGAACGCGACCGATAGTCCCATTGCCGCAGACCTGTGCCTGCACCAGCTTTTTGAGCAGCAGGTAGAGCAGACTCCCGATGCCATTGCCATTGTCTTTGAGGAGACTGTGCTCACCTACCGGGAACTTAACAGGCAAGCCAATCAGCTCGCCCATCGTCTGCTGGGGGAGGGGGTTAGCCCTGATGTGCTAGTAGGTGTGTGTATGGAGCATTCGTTGGAACTGGTAATAGCCCTACTGGCCATTCTCAAAGCAGGGGGAGCCTATGTGTCGCTTGATCCAGAGCTTCTGCCACAAGAACGTCTCACCTTTCTACTTGAGGATGCACAGGTCTCTCTTATCCTGACCCAGACACATGTGCGTGAGCGACTGCCTCGCGTTGCCGTTAAGATGATCTCTGTCGTCGCCACTAGTGGTGGACAAGACCCTTGCGCTGCCTCTACGGTTCCACAACAAGGATCTCCCTCCGAACATTGGCACGCTGACAATCTTAACTGTTCGGTACAGCCCGAAAACTTAGCATACTTGATTTACACATCAGGCTCGACAGGGAGACCCAAGGGCGTCATGGTGACACACCGCAGCATCTCCAATAATATGCACTGGAGGCAGAGCGTATTTCAGTTCAAGCCTGGCGATAGTATAGTTCAGCGGACACCTCTGAGCTTCGATGTATCAGTAGGAGAGATCTTTTTCCCACTGACGACCGGAGCCAGAGTGATTATGGCCCATCCCGAAGGGCACAAAGATAGTACCTATTTGCTCAAGCTTGCAGCTGAACAACAGGCTACGCTGCTGAATCTGGTTCCATCATTACTGCAAGTCTGTGTAGAAGAGCCTGGATTGGAGCAATGTTTGAGTCTGCGCCATATGTTGTGTGGAGCAGAAGCCTTTCCGGCTGAGTTGCAGGAGCGCTTTTTCGCTTGTAATCATGCAGAACTCTGTAATATGTATGGTCCTACCGAAGCAACGATTGAAGTGACTCGCTGGATCTGTGAGAGGGAGAATACGGAGAGTACGGTGCCTATTGGCCGTCCTATCGCCAATACCCAGATTTATCTGCTAGATATCCACTTGCAGCCAGTGCCGATTGGAGTTAAAGGCGAAATATATATTGGCGGACTGGCACTAGCACGAGGCTATGTCAACCGCGCAGATCTGACGGCAGAGCGCTTTGTCCCCAATCCGTGGAGTATCCTTCCAGGAGAGCGGCTTTACAGGACGGGAGACTTGGCCCGTTACCGCTCTGATGGAGCCATTGAATATCTGGGTCGTATTGACCAGCAAGTAAAACTGCGGGGGCACCGCATCGAATTAGGAGAAATCGAGGCCGTACTCTTGCAGCATCCAGCAGTAGACGAGGCAGCAGTGCTAGTCCAGGGAGAAAGACCAGAGGATAAGCGTCTCACAGCATACCTCGTACTGCAACCTGAGCAGGAAAAGGTAGAACTCTGGCCCTCGGTTGGAGAGTATCCTGTCTATGACGAACATATCTACTCCGAGATGACGCACAATGATGCCCGCAATGCCCTCTACAAAGCGGCCCTTGCACAGACGGTGGCGGGCAAGATCGTCGTTGATGTAGGAACTGGCCGCAACGCGATCCTAGCCCGCTTGTGCGTGGAGGCAGGAGCCAAGCGGGTGTACGCAATAGAAATGATGGAGGAGTCCTATCAGCAGGCGCAGGCGTGGGTCAACCGACTTGGTATGCAAGAGCAGATCAAGGTGCTTCATGGGGATGCCACCCAGGTACAGATCCCCGAACTGGCAGAGGTCTGTGTCTCAGAGATCTTCGGGGCCATTGGGGGGGCCGAGGGATCTGGGGTCATTTTGAATAATATTGGTCACTTGCTCACACCACAAGCCGTCGTAGTTCCCAGACGTAGCCTGACCAAGATCGTAGCTGTGAGACTGCCAGATGAACTGCAAGAGAGGCCAGCCTTCACAGAGGTCTCCAGCCAGTATGTGAGCCAAGTTTTTGCGCAAGTAGGCGCTCCCTTCGATCTGCGACTGTGTATCATGAACTTTCCATTGTCCCATCTGATCTCTGATGGAGAGATTTTTGAGGATCTGCACTACACTGGTCAGGCTGAAGTGGAGTATAATCGGCAGGTGCGGCTCACCATCACGCAGCGGACTCGGCTCGATGGCTTTCTGCTCTGGCTGATCCTCGATCTTGCTCCTGGGCAAACGCTCGATATCTTGCAAGGCAGATACTCCTGGCTCCCGGTATACTTTCCCGTATTTAGTCCTGGTATAGAGGTGGATGAGGGGGATGTGATAGAGATGCTCTGTCAGGGTATGCTCAGCGACAATGGTATCAACCCCAATTACCGCTTGCATGGACGGGTTGCGAGGCAGAATAGGGAGACGGTGACTTTTACCTGGCTTTCCTGCCATCACCAACCTGCCTATAAACAAACGGACTTCTATCAGCGCTTGTTCGCTGAGGATAGTATTCGTATACGTCCGCAGCAGGGACAAGCACTTAAGAACATACAAGAGCATATACGGGCATACTTGCCGGAGTTTATGGAGCCAAGCTCGTTTGTACTGCTAGAGCGCTGGCCACGACTCCCCAATGGGAAACTCGACCGCCGGGCACTCACCACGATTGGGCAGAAGCGTCAGGAACTACCCGCCAGCGACTGCGCTCCACGAACACCAATAGAGGAGGTTCTTGTCACTATCTGGATGCAGATTCTCAAGCTAAAACAGGTGGGGGTCCATGAGAACTTTTTCGCGTTGGGAGGGCATTCCTTGCTGGCAACGCGACTAATGGCACGGGTTAGAGCAGCGTTCTCCATAGAGATGCCATTGCGAGCTGTGTTTAATGCTCCAACCATAGCAGGGTTAGCATTGCAGGTCGAGCAGGCACTCCGCAAGGGTGAGGTGATACAGATCCCACCATTGGTACCAATGGTACGTCCAGAGCACATCCCGCTCTCCTTTGCCCAGGAACGACTCTGGTTCCTCGATCAGTTGGAACCTGAGAGCACTGCTTATCTGATTCCCAGTGCTTATCGCCTGCTTGGGGAGGTCCCCAACATAGAGTGCCTGGATCAGAGCCTGCTGGAAATCATCCAGAGACATGAGAGCCTGCGCACCACTTTTAGCGAGCGAGAGGGTCAGCCAGTGCAAGTGATTCACCCGGTCAGTGGCTCTACGCTGCTGGTGATCGATCTGCAAGGGCTTGGGTCAGAGCATCGAGAGCAGCAGTCTCTTGAGCTTGCCCGACAAGAAGCGCGCCATCCCTGTGATTTGGCGAAGGGACCATTATTGCGCGGGGCTGTACTGCGATTGGAGAGTCACGAGCACGTCTTGTTGCTGACGTTGCACCACATCGTCAGCGATGGTTGGTCTGATGAGGTGCTCATGAACGAACTGATCCAGCTCTATCAGGCCAATGTTTCAGGGCAGCCGTCAGCGCTTTCTCCCTTATCTGTCCAGTATGCTGACTATGCGCTCTGGCAACGCTCCTGGTTGCAGGGGGAAGTGCTGCAAGCGCAACTGGCTTACTGGCGAAAGCAATTGGCAGAGCTCTCGCTGCTGACACTGCCCACGGACTATCCGCGTCCAGCGGTGAAGACGGATCGAGGAGCCACTCAAGAGTCGCAGATCTCTGGGGAGGTGGTGCAAGGATTGCGGCGTCTTTGTCGCCAGGAGAATGTTACCTTGTTCATGACACTGCTGGCAGCCTTTCAAGTGTTGTTAGCTCGTTACAGCGGAGAAGTCAATATTGCCGTGGGGACGCCCATTGCCAATCGCAACTTTGCAGAGATTGAAGGACTGATCGGTTTCTTCGTGAACACGCTGGTGATGCGCACAGATCTTGCAGGCAATCCAACCTTTCTCGAAATCTTGCTAAGCGTACGTGAGGTCTGCTTGCAGGCCTATGTTCATCAGGATATCCCCTTTGAGAAAGTTGTGGAGGAACTTGCACCTGTGCGAGATATGAGCCGCTCCCCACTTTTCCAGGTGATGTTTGTCATGCAGAATATGATAGGGGAGAGAAGATCCATTCAAGGAGCAGATCCGGTCAGGATGAAAGTCGTGCCGCTCTCGGTAGAAGGGACGACTAGCAAGTTCGATCTGACCCTGTCAATGACTGAGACAGAGCAAGGGTTGCACTGTGATTTGGAGTATAGTACGGACCTGTTTGAGCAGGCTTTCGTCACGCGCCTGCTCGATCACTTCCAAACGTTCCTCGAAGGCATTGTGCAAGACCCGCAGGCTCACCTCTCTGATCTGCCGCTACTGGACGAAGAAGAGAGCAAGCAACAGCTCGTAGAGTGGAACGCGACACATGCAGACTATGGGCAGGATATGTGTCTGCACCAGCTGATTTCGCAGCAAGTCGAGCAGACCCCAGAAGCAGTAGCGCTCGTCTTTGAAGAGGCAGTGCTCACCTATGGGCAACTCAACGCACAGGCCAATCACCTGGCCTCTCTTCTGCAAAGCATAGGCGTGGGACCAGATATGCTGGTAGGGGTCTATCTGCAACGCTCGTTCGACCTCGTCATTGGATTGTTGGCCATCCTCAAAGCTGGGGCCGCCTTTGTGCCGTTCGATCCAAGTACTCCCAGTGAGCGATTGGCCTTTCTGCTCTCAGATACTCAACCAGTCATGGTGCTCACCCAGACCCATCTCAAGAGAACACTCCCCCTGATACAGGGCCACATCCTCTGTCTGGATGGCTTGTGGCAAGCAAGGAGCCGCCATGAGTCCTCTCTGAACCCAACGAGTGAAGTCACACCGCAGCATCTAGCTTATGTGCTCTACACTTCAGGCTCAACGGGCAAGCCCAAGGGGGTGATGAACAGCCATCAAGGCATCTGCAATACCCTGCTTTGGAAACAGCAGACCTATCAACTGACTCCGACTGATTGCCTCTTGCAGAAAACAGCCCTCTCCTTCGATATGTCGCTGGAAGAGCTGTTCTGGCCTCTGCTTGCAGGTGCTAGACTCATACTTGCACCTGCCGAATGGTCTCAGAGTAGCTCCTACCTGGTCCCTCTGATCGCACGAGAGGCTGTCACCGTACTGGACATCGTGCCTTCGGTCTTAGAAACCTTTCTGCAAGAACCTGACTGGTCAGACTGCCAGAGCTTGCATCTGGTGATGAGTGGAGGCGAGGCCCTCTCCCCTTCATTGCAGAAGCGCTTCCTGGCATCTCACAAGGCCCTCTTGTACAATCTGTATGGTCCCACAGAAGCAGCCATTAACGCGGCGTACTGGCCGTGCGAGCCTGAGCATGACCGGGCCTCTGGTGCCAGTGTGCCGATTGGTCATCCCATTGCCAACACGCAGATCTATCTGCTGGATAGGCACCTGCAACCAGTACCTATAGGAGTTCCAGCAGAAATCTGCATCAGCGGAATCAATCTGGCCTGGGGCTATCACCAGCACGCTGATCTGACCGCCGAGTGCTTTGTACCTCATCCGTTCGTCGAGCGTAGCACAAAGTTTTACAGAGGCAGTCCTCAACCGGGAGCACGCCTCTACCGTACAGGAGACCTGGCTCGTTACCGAGCAGATGGTAGCATTGAATACCTGGGACGGCTAGATAGCCAGATCAAACTGCGCGGTCAACGCATCGAGCTGGGTGAAATAGAGGCAGTGCTCTTGCATCATCCTGAAATCCGAGAGGCTGTGGTACTGATACGAGAAGATGAGCGAAGAGAGAAACATCTGGTAGCTTATGTCGTAGGAGAGCAAGCCAATGCAGAGATGGCAGGGGAGTTACGAAGCTATATGCAGGAACAACTGCCTTCTTCTATGGTCCCAGCCTTCTTTGTGTTCTTGGATGCTTTGCCACTCATATCCAATGGCAAAGTTGACCGTAAGGCGCTACCAGTCCCCGACAGGAGTCAGTTCCTCAAGCACACGGAAATGACTCCAGGGGCGACGGCACTGGGGAGACCACAAACGCCCTTGCAAGAGCAGTTAGCCTTGATTTGGGCTGAGTTGTTGCAGGTACAAGAGATCGGTATCCATGACAATTTCTTTGCGTTGGGAGGGCATTCCTTGCTGGCCGTGCAATTACTCAATCGTATGAACAAGCAGTTTGGGTCCTCGAGACTCTCTCTCACAAAGCTGTTTCAGGCACCGACTATCGAGCAAGCTGCTGCTCTTTTGCAAAAAGAAGTAGGGGGGCTTCCCGCTAGGGCAAGCCAGATGACTCCGTGGGTTCCCATTCAACAGGCAGGAGCAAAAACACCTTTCTTCTGTGTGCATGATGGTACTGGAGATGTGTATTGGTCTTTACATCTCGCTAAGCATCTGCGCCATGATCGGCCATTCTATGGCATACAGGCACGTGGCCTTAGCGCTGATCAGGACCTTTTCTACAGTATCGAGGAGATGGCTGCCTACTATACTGATGAGTTGCTGAAAATTCAGCCGGATGGTCCGTACTTTCTTGGGGGATACTCCTTCGGGGGACATGTGGCATTCGAGATGGCACAACAATTACAAGCACAAGGAAGTTCAGTGGCCTTGCTGGCCATTCTCGATAGCTATCCTAGAGAGCAGGATGTTTCTACACCTGCCGAGGCAAGCCCCACCTCTATGAAGCCCCAGGAGACAGTGGAGGATTATGCCAAAGCAATAGTGAGAATAGCAGAGGCGCTCAGTGGCTCTTGGAAAAAGAAGGTGTTGCTCCCATATGAAGAACTATCCCGTCTCCAACCGGATGCCCAATTGGCCTATCTCTTAGAACGGCTGAGAGATGCAGGAATAGCATCAGACGACATGGATGTATCTCAACTTCGTAGGTATATACAAGTAAATGAAGCGCTGGGCTACTGCCTTGAGAGATATCGACCGAAGCCTTACCCAGGACGTATCACCCTCTTCCGCAGCGAGGATGTAGCAGCTGACCCCTTGTCATGGTCTCCGTTCTCTGCTGGACCCGTAGAGGTGCATCCTGTCTCTGGCGATCATCTTTCGATGGTTGAAGAGCCTCATGTCCAAGCGTTAGCGTTGCAGCTGCAACAATGTCTTGACAAGGCGGAAGTTTTATAGGGTTTTAGTCCTGTTGACTTTTGCCAGCAGCAGGTATTAATGTGTATAATAGCAGTAAACTCTCATGTACTAAGCTTACAGAGGTAAACAACACAACATGGGTATTGTGTATAATATTAGCCAAGTGACAAAAATCTATCGAGGTTCGGCCAAGAAAGCGAATGATTGTTTGACGCTCACAATACGTGAAGGAGAGATTTTCGGGCTTCTAGGGCCAAATGGTGCGGGAAAGTCAACACTCATCAACCAGATAGCAGGAATAACCCGTCCCACAAGTGGAAACATCCACTTGTTCGGGATAGATGTTGCTAGGAACCCTGAGGTAATTCCTGAATACGTGGCCCTTCAGCCTCAGCGTATGTCGGCCCTGGTAGACTTGTATCCACGAGAGGCCCTGCTGTACACAGCGCAACTGCGGCACGTTTCTAAGACGGTCGCACGCCAACAAATGGAGCATTTGATAGAAGAACTTGAGCTTGAAGCACTCTGTAAAAAGCTGATCCGACACCTTTCTGGCGGTCAACAAAAACTGGTGAGTCTGGCCCTTGCCTTCATCGGGGACCGACCAGTGCAGATCTTCGATGAGCCAACCAATGAGCTAGATCCAGTCGTGCGCCGCCGCATCTGGGAAAAACTGCTCTGTCTTCATCGGCAAGGCAAGACCATCATTATCGTCACACATAATGTCCTTGAAGCTGAGCAGGTCATTGAACACGTTGGCATCATCAATCATGGACAATTGCTCGCCCTTGGTAGCGTTGGAGGTCTCAAGATGCAGGTTGATCAGCGCATCCGACTAGAACTCTTGCTCAAAGCGCAGCCTTTGGGCCTAACCCAAAGAAAAATCGACCCGAACATACTCAAGTCTCTGGGGGAGACACGAGCACTAACAGAACAGCACTGGGTCATTCTTTGTTCCAGGGCTAAGACACAGAGTACAATCAACCAAATCTTTGAGCATATAGGGATGGAAAATTTAGATGACTTTCGTATTGTCACTCCGTCACTAGAAGATGTCTATTTACAACTGGGAGGAGATATAAAACTTGGCTGAATACTTTCATAGACAACACATACTAGAGCAAGATAAGTATGGCCATGCATCACGGCAAGCGCATCCTGGGCCCAACTTTGCAGATACTAGCACTGGCTCGGCAAACCATGTCAAAAGAGGGCAGTTTATGAGGCCAGATATTATAGATTCTCGCTATGACGTGCCAGCCTCAAGGAGGGAACCACAGTCATTAATCAGGGCTAGCCATCTCACAGCGCTTCCATCGCAGCAACCCCAAGAGCTTCATCTAACACAAGCTACGAGCAAAGCGGCAGATCCACCCTACGCGCGCCATCGTGCTACCCTGGTAACGGTCGCCCAACAATATTGGATACTGCTGAAGATCTTGTTGGCCGAATATAGGAGCACATGGTTCATCCACATTCTGGGTGGACTCTTAATACCCGTGAGTTTTGCTTTCGTGATCGTTTCTGTAGGAGGTGTATCAAACTCACAACAGGCAATCTATCTGCTTGGTGGGAATATGGCCATGTCAATAGCCACAGGTCCGGCGGCTTTTCTCATTACCAAGATGGGCTGGGCACGGCAAGTTAAAGAGTTTGAGTATTGGATTGCCCTGCCCGTATCGAAGTTGCTGCTCGTTCTTGCGATTATCTTGGTCGCTCTGCTGTTTGCACTGCCAGGAATTCTAGGCATCTATGTGTTTGGGAGTTTGTTATTGAGGCTTCCATTCTCTGGAACGTGGTCACTCATTCTTCTCATCCCGTTAGGAGTTCTTCCCTTGACAGGCGTGGGAGCCTTGCTCGGTACCATTGCACCTAACGGCGAAACGTCGAGTGTCCTGAGCAATGTATTGATCCTCTTCGTTGGCGTTTTGTCACCCGTCGTACTCCCCTTGGAGTCACTACCAGTGCCTCTACGCATCCTTGCACAATTCATGCCAACCACCTATGTCGCTGATGCCTTTCGTGCTGTGCTTGGAGGACAGAAAACAGACTTGACATTCGACTTGATCATCCTGGCTCTCTTTTCTGCTATACTCCTGACAAGCACGTATTTTCGGCTGGACTGGCGTAATACCTGATACTTACAGGAGTGGTTTGACACTTGCCCTGACAGACGACCCCGCATCGGTATCCGTCTTTATGTCAATGATGACCAGAGAGAAGAAGTACAACGTGCGACAATTCATCGATTACTTACGACAATTCGGACGG
>VBJK01000030.1 GCA_005879655.1 Chloroflexota bacterium
AACGCCGTCAGAAGATTGGTGCCTATCCGCTGAGCCGCGCGGGTGCTGCGGAACTCGACGGCACGATCTTTACCCTACGCGCAATGGGCTACATTGGTCAGAACGATCAACTGACCTTGAAGGGACGCTTACTGCGTAGCATCTTTCATCCAGCTGGCATCGCTATTATCGAACTAATCATGAGCGGCGTCCTCGACGGTTTAATGGCCCAGGAATTGGCTGAGGTATGTAGCTGGTTTACCTTTGATAGTGATCGTCGTCTCAATAACCGGAGCTTGGTGCACAATCGCTTAATCAAAGTTCGTAAAGAGCTGTGGCGCGTGATTCAACATATCCATGGTATTGAAGGACGCGCGGGTATCACCTATACGCCAGCCGTCGTGACGGAGTTCCACGGAGTTGCCTTAGCATGGGCACGCGGTATGTCGCTCAGTGGTCTCCTGCGGCGCATCGACCTGGGTGAAGGGGATATTCTGATGTTACTCAACCAGACGATTGATCTCCTCCAACAGGTACAATCAGCGGTAGGACAGGTACTAGATGCGAAGGACATTTGGGAACGTATTACACTAGTCATGACTGACGGTGTGTCTACTGAGCGTATGTCACCCACACATACCGAGCAATTACAGCAACAACGCGAGCGCTTGGAACGTCTGCGTCCCCTGTTAGCACAGGCGTCCTCGTCTCTTTTACATGGTATTATTGTGCAGAGCCGTACCGTCCCCTCAATGGCTACACGCGTCGAAGGGGAGATCTTGCTGCTAGATGCAGAAGAAGATCGTGATGCACATGATCTCAAAGATCCTCAGGCATTTGCAGGAGAGGTATGATCACTACAACAGGGGATCAGGAAATAACTGTAAGTTGCCCGCCCGCTGCAAGGGGTTGCCTTGCAGTGGGCGGGCAACTTACAGTTATTTACTAGCATATTATGGCTAAAATCTCCCCAGAGGTAGGCAATCCTCCGTTTATTCAGTTAAGTAATTATATGAGCACTGTAATACACTTCATGGGGAAGGGTCACATTACTTTGGTCATGCTCATCAGCCTGATTTATTGTCAGAATAGCGCAAGTTAACTAATATGTACAAAGAGACAAGGATATCCTAGTAGAAGTGGACGAGTGGAGGTGACTATAAACAAGCTGACAAACTTATAGGTCCAGAATAAAAAGGGGAAGAGTTTTCATGAACGCAGAAGCATTGATTGGAACAGTGTTAGGAACCTGTACGTTACAGAAACTGATTGGTCAAGGTGGCATGGGCGCAGTGTTTCTGGCGCAGCAGTCTCGCCCTCGACGGCAGGTTGCCGTTAAGGTCTTGTTCCCAATTACGCCCTTGAGTCCTCATCAACTTACAGCATTTTCAGAACGGTTTAAGCGCGAAACGGATGCCGCGGCTTCCCTAGAGCATCCAAATATTACTCCAGTATATGAATATGGTGAGCGTGATGGCGTGGCATACTTAGTAATGCCATATATTAGCGGTGGTACATTACGGGATGCGCTGGAGCGTGAAAATCCGTCACCTCTGGAAAAAGTTGTTTATTACCTGGACCAGATGGCGGCAGCACTCGATTTTGCACACGATCACGGCGTCATTCATAGAGATATTAAGCCTGCAAACATTTTGATGACGCCAGAGGAACGTTTGCTCTTAACGGATTTTGGTTTAGTAAAGATTGTTGTTGAGGGAGAAACACCACAGATTCGCTTAACGGGAGCGGGAGCACCTGTAGGTACACCAGATTATATGGCTCCAGAACAAGTGATTGGCGAAGATGTTGACGCACGTGCCGATCTCTATTCCCTTGCCGTGATCCTCTATCAGATGATCACAGGGACAACACCTTTCCAGGGTGAAACGCCCATGCAGATTGCAGCTCAACATTTACAACTCTCTCCACCTCTACCAACAAAGCTACGCCCCGATCTCCCAGTGGCAGCTGAACAGGTTATTTTACGTGCCATGGCAAAACGGCCTGCCGAGCGTTATGAAACGGCGCGAGATCTTGCATATGCTTTCCGCTCAGCGCTGATAGACGGCGGTATAAATCTAGGTATGAGTATGCTCGCTCAAGGCAGTGGTATGTTCAGTAGGACTGCCAGCACAGACCATTTTCCTAAAATGGGAGGAAATGGTCCGCAGACAGGACTACAACCGAAGGTTGGCACGGATGACTTCTTTTCCAAGCAGCAACCAATAGTGAGGGTTGACGGCTTACAAACAGGACAACAGCGAGTAGTCAGTGGCGGTCTGCTCTCCAGAACAGGCATGTTCCCCCAGATCGGGACGACAAATGCCATGGCAGTAGCACCGACCACACCTAAACAGAATGCACAGTCGGGCGGAGGACTACTCTCACGTACCGGGAAATTCCCTTTGATTGAGGGAAGTCTAGGCAATACACCACTAGTTGCTGAGAATTCACCAGCAACCGCCCCTACCCCCGCTATTGGTGGTGGCTTATTATCCAGCTATGCAAGACAATCAGCAACCTTCCCTGCCGTTCAAGATCAGCCGAGGTTTGCCAACACAGCTCCGGCGGGCCAGACCACCACGAATATGGTGAAGCTGACCGGGCCAGTCAAAGTTGTACAAGTACCAGTCGCTGGACAGCCAGGGCGTTATGTCACAGGACTTTTGCCTGTGCAGGCGCAAGAAATTGTGAAGCCTGATGCAGCCTCAACAAACAAAGAAGCTAAGAAATCGATGAAAGTCATCTCTTTTATCATAGCTTCAGCCATCCTGTTGAGTATTGCTAGCACAATCTGGTTTATGCGCACACATAACCAGCCAACCAATACAAACGTTACCGCGACGAACAAGGCTATTGGTACCCCGGCTGTTGGAGCCAAGTCAACAGCACCATCAACGACCGCCACTGATCCGAACCTTATCTTGCACGATCCTCTCACGCAAAACCAACACGGCTGGCCGACGAATCCCTCCACCGTTTACGCCTTCAAAGACGGAGCGTACCATATTACCAATCAAGGTGATAAGGGGCAGGCTACCATTCTACAGCCCTTTCCTTTAACAGGACCTGTTAAGTATACTTTAACAATGGATGAGGTACGGGGGGACGATGGCACCACTAACAACTCTTTCGGCTTGATCTTCCGCTTTAGTCAATCCGTGAAGGCAGGGAAAACCTACACCACTTTCTACACCTTTGAGGTTGAGAATACTAAAGGCGGTTCCTATCGCTTATGGAAATATGATGATAGCAAAGGCACCGGTGACAATGCTTGGACCGATGTATGGCATGCCTCTTTTGGACCAGAGTTTCACCAAGGACAAGGGGCACAAAATGTGAATATGTTCAGCGTATTGATGAATGATACGCAATTTGTGTTGAGCGTCAATGGGAAGATGGTAACAACAGTACAGGATAAGTCATTTACTGATGGAACAGTAGGTATGATTATCAACCAGAAAGGGACAGAAGTAGCTTTCAAAGAACTGTATCTGATAGTCCCTAACAGTCTAGGGAAATAATTCACTGGATTGATGGGGCTACCAGCGGGCTCAATGGCGAGCAGCAGTTTGATGAGTGAACCACACCTTGGGATGTTGTTCCAGTTCCAAGCACTGTGGATCTGCATTAAGGGTAAGCGAAAGCTGAAGGTGTGCAGGTCGTAACAACCTCATTGAACAGCCGCGAGGGGCAACTTACTCTGAAAGGAGAGCTTAAAGCATGTCTATTGTCTATGTTGTCAACCGGAACGGCAACCCGCTCATGCCCTGTAAACTGTCCAAAGCCCGCAAGTTGCTGCGCGATGGACGGGCCAGAGTCAAACACCGTAGCCCGTTTACCATCCCATTGCTCTGGGACTGCGAAGAGCATGTCCAGCCTGTCACCCTCGGCATCGATAAGGGCAGTCACGTCACTGGCTTCTCATGTGCAGGTCGGGGGGAAATCCTGCTCTCAGGTGAGATCCATCACCGCCTAGATGTGACCGAGAAGATGGATGGCAGACGCACTCATCGACGCAGTCGGCGCAACCGCAAATGGTATCGTCCAAAGCGTTTCAACAATCGCGCCACGAGCCGACGCAGTGGGCTACTTCCACCGTCGATCAAGACCAATGTGCAGGAAGTGATACGTATCGTAAAACTCCTTGCACTGCCGATCAGTGCCATTGTGGTCGAAGACGTGCAAGTCGATATAGCACGCCTAAACAATCCTACCCTCAAAGGCGAACCACCTTCTGCTTTGCCCAAAGACTGCCAGTTACTTGGACGGGGAAAGACGATCCTTTGGGAAAAAGTGGCATATTGTGATGGCTATAGTTATGGTTACGGGCAAGGCAAACCCACCCCAAGCCCTAAGAAAGGAGTGCCTGTTTCCTCCCCATGTCTACAAACACAGGGGCCTCCACAGGCAATTTAGATGAACGCAGAAGCATTGATAGGCACAGTACTCGGCACCTGTACGCTGCAAAAGCTGATTGGTCAGGGAGGAATGGGCGCTGTCTATTTAGCACAGCAATCTCGGCCACGGCGTCAGGTTGCCGTCAAGGTCTTATTGCCGATGTGGCCTTCTTCACACAGGCACCATGCAGCGTTTTTAGAAAGGTTTCGCCGTGAGACCGATGCAGCTGCCGCTTTAGAGCATCCAAATATTATGCCTGTGCATGAGTATGGGGAGCGTGATGGTCTCGCGTATCTGGTGATGCCTTATATGAGTGGCGGCACGTTGCGCGATGAAATGGAGTGTGTGGGTCAGTTACCACTAGCAAAGGCGTTAAATTACCTGGATCAGATGGCAGCAGCTCTCGATCTAGCACATGAACGCGGGGTGGTCCATCGTGATATTAAACCAGCCAATATCTTGATGACGCAGGAAGGTCGTCTTGTGCTGAGCGACTTTGGTCTGGTGAAGGTTCTTGCCGAAGGTCAATCGGGACCGTCACGTCTGACTGGCGCTGGTGTACCCGTGGGTACGCCTGATTATATGGCTCCTGAGCAGGTGCTTGGTAGCGAAGTCGATGCTCGCGCTGACCTCTACTCTTTAGGTTGTATTCTTTACCAGATGGTGACGTGCCTCCCCACCTCCACCACGTACCTTTCGCCTAGACCTTCCTTTTGCTGCGGAACAGGTCATTTTACGCGCAATGGAGAAACGTCCCACTGATCGTTATGCGCATGCTCAGGACCTGGCCAGTGCATTCCGTATGGCTTTGGTAGTGGCTGGCGTGGTGTTAGAGGAAACACAACAAGGATTGGCTACTTTGCGCAATCCCACCAATGAGCAGGCCTTTATGCCCCGTGGTCTATTTGAGGCAGGGCGCTCATTGCGTACAGCTAAGCAACCCATGATAAATGCTGGTCAACAGACCAACCAAGCCAACGTTGACAATCCGCCCAGAGCGGATATTGTTGCAAAGACCAGAATGACGCTCCCCTCGTTGACAGACATGTTACCACCACCGTCTACCCCTACTATGGCCGAGGTGGTCCCGCCTTCACCGACACCACCGCAACATGCGCCATCTACTGCTAATACACTTCTCCCCCCTACTGGACTGCTTTTGGGAAAAACTGGTTCGCCGCGTACGAGAGAGAACACAACAGGTGAGCCTGCGCCAGCACCAGCGTTGGACAATAAATTTATATTAGGGAGTTCGCTCTTAGGTGGTGCTTCCAGACTGCTTCCCCCTTTACCACAAGCACCGACGAGAACAAACAATAATGAAGCACCGACGAGAACAAATAATAATCCTGCTATAGTGCCCATTGAGGATGGACAGGGCACCACCAGTATGGTACGTCTCACACAATCAATGAAGATTGTGAAGGTTCCTGTCGCTGGTCAACCTGGCCGTTATCTGACTGGCTTGTTACCAGCTACTCCTCCTACACCACAGCCTTCACCCAGCACGGAACCCAGGTTTGATCCACAGTCATACCAAGATATTCCCCATAAAGGATCAGTGAAGACGATTGTTGTACTGGTGCTGGTACTGTTAGTGGTATTCGGCTCAGGCATTTTCTTGTTGGTGAGTTCGCATAATCGGCAATCTCCTAGCGGCAACACCGTCAATACAGCCATGACTCCAGCTACTGTCTCAAAGCAGGCAGCACAAGCTAGCGCGACGGCTTCGGCTAATATCATCGTTGCTGATCCGCTCACTAGTAATGATCACAACTGGAAAGTGTCCAACAACGGACCACAACAATTCCTATTTAAGGATGGAGCCTACCATATTAGTAATAATGATACACATGCAGCGACTGCACTGTTGCCAGATGAAGCATTACCCTCACCTTTTGTCTACACTCTGGCGCTCAACGAAATAAAGGGTGATGATACTTCGGTCAATAACCAGTTCGGCCTGGTTATTCGCTACAGCGATCGTAAGAAGGACGGTCGCCTCGCCTCCACTTTCTATCTCTTTGACATTGCAAGCGCAAAATTAGGGGGTGAGTACCAGTTCTGGAAGTATGACGACAGCTTTGGTGCCGATGTCAATCCATGGACGAAACTCTGGAATAAGCCTTACGGCAAAGAGTATCATTTCGGACACGGGCAAAATCAGACAAATACATTTAAAGTTATGGTGCAAGGAAACAAATACAGCTTTGTTGTCAATGATCAGTCTTTAGGGTCCACATCGGATAATTCCCTCAATGGCGGCCAGATAGGCATGCTGGTCAACCTGAAAGGAACAGAGGTGGCCTTCTCTAACTTGTTGTTAACTTATCAGTAACCATAGGTTCTTGGGTGGAGGTACCGGTTGAAAAATCTTCTCTCTGTGCTTTCTGTTGTAGCAATGGCCGCTCCCACGTTAAGTGAACGTCTGGGTGTGGTGATTGCCCTTACTTTGTGGATTAGTGGCTTTCTGTGCGTGCTGAACATTGGGCTGGCGATTTTCTATCGTCTGCGCACGAAACGCGAGGTTTTTTCTTATTATGCGGTCTGTTTACTTGAATTGGCGATCTTTGTCTTCGCGCTTTTGATCCGTCTGGAGGTGATCACGCGCGTACCATATCACCTGCCTCCTGGTCTATCGATCAACCGCGCCGAAATAGGTGCGGCTCTAGCGATTGGTATCGGTCTATTTCCTGCCGCTTTCTGGCATCGCACGAATGTCTCTGATCTGCCTGCGCGCCTCGCTGAGGATGCAAAGGTGATGCAAGATCGCGATGGGGGCGTACGTATCCGCAAAAGTACACCTGGCGAGTGGATGAATTAGCGTTATTGGAAGGTCACAGTAAATGACGTTTGAAGATGTACAAACGTTCTACGTTGTAGCATCAATGTGACCTTCCAGCAACCTGCTATGCTCAATCTGCCACTTTTTAATGTATAACCCGATCATTTAGCAAATGCCTACTGCACTCTGTTTACTAGCTTATCGCTGTATACTCTTCTTCCACTGATATACGCCTCTCCAAGAAATATTAAAG
>VBJK01000031.1 GCA_005879655.1 Chloroflexota bacterium
GTGCGCCGAGCGCATAAAGATTAGCAGCAACAGGAGGAACTCCGCGCACAGAGTAACAGGGTGGTTCTCCCATGAAGTGAGGATACGCAAGCTGATTGATTTTCCCAGGACATGCCAGGCTATTGAGCAGCCGTCGAAAAGTCATAGCACTGTAAAGCGTCTCTTCTTGTAAATGCGGGGCAATCATGCTTCCATCCTATCAAACTCGGCTTTGGTTCTGGCAACCAAGGCTTGCATGTGCTGATGACGCTGCGTAAGCTGACCATCCAGTTCAGTAAGCTCGCGCTCAAGGAGGGCGGCGACCGATCCCCCTTTGCGGAGTGCAGCATCTACTAAAGCTACTGCCATTGCCCGCCGTGGGTTCTCTCCGAGAATCATACCAAAGCCAAACTGCCCATCCAGTTCCAGCTTGACCTCCGTCACCAGCGCTTCACCGGCATGAAACAAACTATTGGCTACGTTTTCGCGTACACGCAGCATTACTAGCGCCTGACGAGGCCCGCTGAGTAACTTCACCTGGCTGCGCTGATAGCTCTGGAGCACCAGAGACGCCAATTGGCACGCCTGTTCCTCAGCGCAATTCGCTAAGATGCGATAATGATTCATAGAGGAAGACCCCCTTCGCCCTGCTCCATTTGCAAGAAGGCGGTAAAGTTCTGCTTGTTTTGCTTGGGGGTGGTCGTTGGCCTGCCTAAATTAGCACGAGCACCTTGCCTGACACGGATCTCTAAGAGTGCTGGTCCTCGACTTGCGCGCAACTGATCCAAATGGGCCACCAACTGAGTACGCGTCTGTGTTGTTGCTACGTGCTTGTAACCGCAGGCCTGCGCAATAGCAGGTATATCAATCGCAAAACCCGCCGTGGGTTGACCTCCCACCGAATCGTGCGCTCCATTGTTGAGTACGATATGCTTAAAATTAGGCACATCCTGCTGGCCGATCGTTGTCAGCGTCCCCATATGCATAATAAAGGCACCATCTCCGTCTAAGCAGTAGACCTGTTTCTTTGGCCGAGTGAGTGCAATACCGAGAGCAATGTGTGAGGCATGGCCCATCGAACCAACGGTGAGAAAATCTTGACCAATCCTGTCCATCCGCCTCCTGTGCTCAAACAACTCCCGTGAGGTTTTGCCTGTTGTCGATACAACAACATCCGTAGGCTGCGTCCAATCGGCAAAGATCTGGATCGCATCTTCTCTGACCATCTCGTATGGCGTGGCTATGTGTTGCTGGAGCTGGTAAGGTTGGAACGTTCCTGCCCGCACCACCAGAGCGTAGGGACAGAGTCTCTGCTGCATGGTCTGCACAGCCTCCTGCACAGTGAGAAGAGCCTCTACAGGCTCTTGCGGGAGTAGGCTATAGGGGATACCCAGTGTTTCGAGTAAGTGCAGCGTGATTTTCCCTTGCTTGATATGCTGTGGCTCGTCTTTGGTGCCAGGCTCACCGCGCCAGCCAATCAACATCAGCAACGGTATACTGTAGATAGCGGGATCGGCAAGCGAGGTCAGTGGATTCACAGCGTTGCCCAAGCCAGAGTTTTGCATGTAGACCAGCCCCGCATACCCTGTACTCAGATAATGACCCACAGCCAGAGCGACAGCGTTGCCCTCGTTGGCAGTAATAATGTGGCGATTGCAGCCTGTGTGGTCAGTGATATAGGCACAGATATCCTTGAGGACCGAATCAGGAACCCCAGTGAAAAACGTGATATTGCATTTGCTCAAGCCATCGTAAAAGTCACTACATGCTAGCATCTGGATAGTCCCTTTCCTCCCCTCTATAGAGGCGAATACAGGCGGTCTGATCCACCAAAGGACTTTCCTGACGGAGAACGAGCGTAAAGAGTTGTTCGGCAAGAGCCCCCATAGGAGTTGCAATAGCATAGTCACTAGCAACTTGATGCGCCAGTTTCAAGTCCTTCAGTCGCCTGGCCACCGCGAAAGAGACCTCATCACGTGGATTAATCAGCCTATCAAGTAAGACACCCATATATGTTGAATAGCCGCGCATAGTTGGAAGAACGGAATGCAATGTCTCTAGATCAAGACCTGCATGCAGACCGATTGCTAGAACCTCAGCAGCACCTAGCAGATTGATGCTCTCAGCCAGGTTATTGAGCACTTTGATGAGTTGCGCATTCCCTGAATGACCAACATAATGCAACGAAGCTGTAAATGTTGCCATAAGCTCTCGATGTTTTTGGACGTGCATCTCAGAGCCTGCCATAATGCAGGCAAGCTTGCCTGAGCGGGCGTTTTCCGGCCCCCCCGATACAGGGGCCTCAAGATAAGAAATGCCAATGTGGAGCAAGCGTTCGGCGAGAGAGCGCGCAAAAGAAGGATGAATAGTACTCGTATCAATAATGCAGAGTTCCTTGGCACCAGCAGCAACAATTCCCTGTTCGTGATCAAAAATTACTTTTTCTATAGCGTCATGCCCAACCAAGCACAAGAAAATGGTGCTGCATTCTTGTGCCACGGCACAAGGAGATGAAGCAAGCAAGGCTCCACTTTCCACCAGGACGCGCGCTTCTTCCTCTGTGCGGTTAAAAACGGTCACCGCTCTCTTCTGTGTGAGAAGCCGTTTCACGATAGCGGTGCCGAGAACTCCAGTACCAATCCAGCCAATTCTCTCCATGAATTTATCCTTCTATGCCTTGCAACGCGAAAATTTCCCGCACACTTGCTATCGTACTTTCAATCTCGCTTGTATGACCACTGAGCACAATAGTGGAGAAAACGGTCTGCATGGCCCTGACCGCAGCGCGCATTCCCTGATTAGCATAGATAACCACTTTGATACCGAGATCATACAATTGCTGTGTTGTTGTCGCCCCATACGTCGTTGGGACCACCGCAATAGGCACAACGCCCGACCAGTGCTGCATAAATTGAGCGATTTCTTCAGCAGTGCTGGCCTTTGAGTGAACAAGAATCAGATCTGCGCCCGCCTCTGCGTAGGCATACGCTCGTGCAAGAGCGGCTTCCAGGCCAAGACCCGCAATAAATGCCTCTGTACGAGCAATCAGCACAAAATCCGGGTTCTCCTGCGCCGCTTTGGCGGCACGAATTTTGCTTGAAAACTTCTCTATGGTTTCTAAAATTTGTGGTCCATGCATAAAGCTATTAATCTTTGGAAAAACTTTATCTTCTATACATACTCCTGCAATCCTTATACGTTCGTAATGCTTTATCAGATGCATGACATTGTATTCGTCTCCGTAGCCGGTATTACAATCAGCGATAATAGGAATAGTGGTGACGAAGTCCATTTGTGCAGCGGCTTCGAGGAATTCAATCATCGTGACAACATGGGTGTCAGGAAGACCATAGGAGGCAGATATTTCAAGGCCACTGGCCCAGATGGCTTCAAACTTGGCAGTTTCCACAAGCTTGGCACTTAGGCCGTTATGGGCACCTGCCACCCTGATGAGGCGATCAGAACTGAGTAACTTTCGTAGTCTGGCAGCTTTTGTCATGTGTGTTTCTCTCCTCCTTGAGAACTTTCTTGAGAACTTTCTCGTCTGTTTCTCAAACATTCCAGGCATATTCGGTTGAGCAGATCAGCAAAAAGGTCGGCATCATTGCACGAAAGCCAGCGATAAAATGCTCAAAAAATATTGTTTTTTTATCTAACCAGCAAATATTCTTCTAGCTTGAATTTCTGACCTTTACCAATAGCTATTTGGAAATTACCTAACAACCCCGCTTCTAAAAGGTAGGGTTAAGAGAAGTATAACATACTTCTCTTGCAACGGGCTAGTATCTTTTCCGTATTCCCAGGGCTTGCCAGTTTACCCGTATTACCTGTATTCCCAGGGCTTGCCAGCTTACCCGTATTACATGTTTTACCGCCTTCGGCGACAGAGGAAAAAAGAGGTGGCGGGGACACCCCGCGCCCCGTCAGGAGGGCTGACCGCCCTCCTGCACCACCCGCTTTTTTCGTCATTTCGGGTAAACTGGCAAGCCCTGTCCGTATTGCAGGCATGTTGGCAACCGCTATTGACGTGCTGTGGTAATCTAGAGGAAAAGAAGGTCAACTTCGTGCGAGGATGCATGGAGAAGGGAGAATGATGACAGCTATCAACAACTGGAACCGCCAGATTATTGAGGAGTTCCACGCGCATACAGGCCGGGTCGGCGGACCCTTCGAGGGCAAGCCGTTACTGCTGCTAACAACAAGAGGGGCCAAGAGCGGGCAGCGGCACACAACCCCACTGGCGTATTTGCCAGACGGAGACCGCCAGATCATCTTTGCCTCCAAAGCGGGCGCGCCAAGCCACCCTGATTGGTACCACAATCTGCTGGCTGAGCCACACGTGACGGTAGAGATCGGGAATGGGAGCGAGATCGAAGTCTTTGAGGCGACGGCAACCCCGATCACAGGAGAAGAACGGGATCAGCTCTATGAGAAACAGGTACAGGTCTTCCCAGGCTTCGCTGAGTACCAGGCCAAGACGACGCGCCTGATCCCAGTGATCGCATTGCACCGGCACAAGTAGGGCCAATGGAAACCCCTGTGTCTGCTGGCACATTACCATTACGGCATTATTGGTGCCAACAGTCTGAAGTACTTGAGACAATAGGACAAGAGAAAGTTTGAGGCAAGTGTTGCAACAAAAACCTCGTCTTCTTTGGACTCTGCTAGTATGGTTACTCCTGTTAGCCGGGTGCGTGACACCAGGCACCAGTAATGGCTCAGCGACAACGGCTCCTGCAACTCTTGTTCCAACTGGCACCAGTAATGGCTCAGCGACAACGGCTCCTGCTGCTGCAAACGATCAACCAAAAACAGCTGAGAGCGAGGGCCCAATAGGTTCAATTGTTGCTATAAGGGTTGGGAAACAAGAGGGCTTTGATCGCCTAGTGATTGAACTGAATGCGCCCGGTGCAGGGTATGATATCCGCTATGTCGAGAACGTCTTGACCGATGGCAAAGGCGACCTTGTGCCTTTGAAGGGCGACGCTAAACTGAGGATCGTCGTCCGTGCGCCCAATCATGACGAGAATGCTCGTGTAACGTATCAGGCCAAGTCTGGTGAGCCGTTGCCCAATGTCAACGTGACCGACTTCAATATCTTCCGAGACGCCAAATGGGCTGGCAGTTTTGAAGGCCAAAGCACGATCGGTCTTGGCGTTCGTACCCAGTTGCCCTTCAATGTTTTCAAACTCACCAACCCTAGCCGGATCGTTGTTGATGTCTATCTGAAAGGGTA
>VBJK01000554.1:0-1468 GCA_005879655.1 Chloroflexota bacterium
TCTCATCATTGCTTGCATTTATCACTTGCAGTATTTTTAGAACTTCTTGATTTACTGATATGTTACTTTTAGTGAGTTACTCTTTCAGATCCCATCAGTTTTATACATAGGATAGGGCAGTATGTCGGTTTAGTAGACAATAGTAGGAAGCTCCTTGACTTTGTAACATACTCATTGACTTAGCAATACACACAAAACTTAGTGAAAAACCCATATTGTTGCAGTAGTTACATTTTCGCGCTTAGTACGTGTTGCACCGCGCCCCTGTATTCTTGTAGTAGCGACTAGACTTGATAGATCTGCCTTGCACAAAGACTCAAACCGCTCTCTTTGGCTATTCTGCTAGCACTGAGAGGCTTTGTTAGATTGTGAAGGATTTCCTCAAGGTCAACATCCTCTACTCGAGTCTCTCGAGCCAAGCGCACCTCCCGAACCATCCCGGTACAATTTTGGCGCCCAACGTGGGGGGTGCTAGAGGATATTTCGACCTACTTTACGTGGCTACTCCATGTGTTGCATTGGTGCATCACTCTCAAGCAATTTCAGGCAACTTTTCTCTTGGTGTCCGACTCCATCTCCCTGTCATTACCAACCAATCCCTCAACACATCTACTCCCCAATGAACAACCCTCAAGTCCGCCTTTTCTCTGGTGAAAGAGACCACTCTGGGCATGTGGAAGACCCGGAGACATGGCTCAACCATTTTGGAAGGATGAGTATTACCAACGGGTGGAATACAGACCTTCAAAAGAAGCAACACTTCCAGGTGTATCTCACAGGCGAAGCAGAAGCATGGTATATGGTCCACCAGGTTTTGATTGACAATCCAACCACGACATGGGCACACGTACAAGGCGCAATGATTGCCCGTTTCAGGCCTGACAATTACATGGAAGAGCTGGATAAACGACTAAGGAACCCAGTGGCAAAGATAGGTGAGAGCGTTCGCGCGTACGAAGAGCGCTACAGGAACCTACACAGGCAAGCAGGTGCCAATGCCCCGCCTATTGCAAACTGCTACAGCTATTGGATATCCGGCCTGAAGCCCTCAATCCGAAAACAAGTCCATTTTACCCGACCAACCAGCTTCCAAACTGCTGTGAACAATGCCCGCGCGATCGAGGCAACCGAGCAAGCTGAAGAGAACGATGAGAAGGAGTCAAACGAGGGCATAAAACCAAAACCGCTCATCAAGAATCAGTCAGCAAACATATCTGAAGGGGACTTCAGTACCTCAGAAGGTCTGGGAAGGCCAAATCCGCTCTTGAGTCCTCCCGTACAACCCGCGATGCCCACCCCGAGTGTCGACGTGAAGCCCGAAGATGATCCGCGATTTCCGGAGTTCTACCGCACTATGGGGGAAGAAATGTCATTCAACATGGACGAAATGAACAGGCAATTCGCAGCCTGGAAGGTCTACCAACGTGTGGAAAGAAACCCGGTGCAGTTGAGGATGATGATCACAAAG
>VBJK01000554.1:1642-2840 GCA_005879655.1 Chloroflexota bacterium
AGCAGATGAAGGAGAGTCAGGCAAGTGGTTCGAAACCAATGACTGGAGAGAAAGCTTCAGCAAAGATGGCAACAACAGAAGATTCGGACGTAATTACCTCGTATATGGTGAAAACGAGCTCAAAAGACGAAAACGCCGCCGTCCCCGTAGTTGAGGTACCGCGAAAACGGAAGGACGAGGCCGAATCTAGCGCTAAAGGAAAGGCACCTGAAGGAAAGAAGAACAGAACCAAAACGAAGTTACGTGCGATTCGAACTGTGGACCAAGATATTGTGTCATTATTCAAGACACTTCCCGTCCCACTCGAACTCGTCGTACGCCACGGTGCCTCGTTCGAAACTCAGGCAAAGAAGGCCATCAAACAAGTCTATGCGAATGGAAAGGAATACCGGAAGCGCGTTAACCCCATACTCAATGCCTCGGCAGGCCTTAGCCATGCCTTGATGGTGAAAGGATGGGTTGCGGGCATACCTTGTGATCGGCTCATCATTGACCCCGGGAATAGCGTCTCGATGGACGACGTGAATACGCCGCGAAAAGGACCGATCCCTATCGTCAGGGAGTCCAAGCTCACGTTCCAACTCGCAGATGGCTCTATGGGAGCGCCTGTAGGAGAAACAAAATCGCGACAGGTTATCAACGTTGAAGGGGTTGAAGTTAAACTCAGGATGCCTGTGATAGACTCCCAGGGCACTTACGATGTGCTCCTTGGTCGAGACTGGTTGCATGCTGTCGACGCTGTGGCCAGGTACAGCAAAAATCAATACAAGATTTCGCGCAAAGGCAAGAGCGCAACACTCCAAGGGCAGCTATACACACAGAAGGAGGTCCAGCTCCCTGCCAGTTCGAGTTCGGACGAAGGGGAGGAGGCAGAGGAGTCTGAGACGTCATCGAGTACCACGGACGAGGAGGACGATGGCATGATAAAGGCCTACATGACATCCGCGATCGACTTGGAGCAGTTTGCGATGAAGCCCGTGACGACAGAGCCCTTGCTGGTGAAGAGGCTCAGTCCTGATGCCGAGATCCCTCAGAGGATGAGTGAGGAGTCTGCAGGTTACGATCTTTACGCATCGGCCTGTGTGGTGGTTCCGCCGTGGAACCAGGCCCTCGTTCCCACTGACATCGCGATCGACATTCCGAGTGGCCATTTCGGGCTCATTAAACCGAGGAGTGGGCTTGCCCTGAGAGAGAAGGT
>VBJK01000032.1 GCA_005879655.1 Chloroflexota bacterium
CATTCGTAGCATTCCAGATCTGTACCGTCTTATCGTCAGAGGCTGAGGCAATACGGCTCCCATCCGGCGACCACGCTACCGCGTAAACAAGTTCTTGATGCCCAAGATAACTGAAGACTCCTTGCCGACTCGGAGACCAGACAAGAACCCTCTTATCATCGGGTGCGAATGCAATACGGCTCCCATCCGGCGACCACGCTACGGTCTTCACTTCGCCAGCCTCAACATTGTACGTCTCCCGCCGTTCGCCCATCATGGCATTCCACACTTGCACGGTACTATCACCTGAGCCAGAAGCGAGACGAGTACTATCGCGCGGGGGCCATGCTAGAGCCAGCACCGGGCGAGTATGGCCTCTATAAATAAACTCGCCTTGCATGTTAGAGACCTGCCACACACGCGCCGTCCTATCGCTACAGCCAGCTGCTAACAATTTTCCATCGGGCGACCACGCCACACATAACACAATCGAGCCACAATTTCTGCGCGGATACACTTGCTGGCCCGTAGCTGCATCCCAGGTCTGCACGGTCCCATCCCATGAGCAAGAGACGATACACTATCCCTTGGGAGACCATGCGGCACCAACCACCGGACTGGAATGACCTGTATAGGTGTAGAGTGTCTCACCAGTAGTAGCGTTCCAGACGTGTACTGTCTTATCAAACGAGCCGGAGGCAATACGTGTCCCATCGGGCGACCACGTAACGGCCACCACCGAGCCACTATGCTCTTTGTAGGTAAGAAATCTTGTTCCGGGGGCAACTGGTTGAGGATAGGGGGGCGTTGCCAGAATTGTCTCCGCAGATGCTTGCAGATTGCTGGACGAAGCCAGAATCGTTTCCGCTAGATCGATGCTTGGAGGCGTCTTCACGGAAGCGCTACCAGCAATCGCCAGCTCTAGCGCATTGGCAAATGCCCGTATGCTCTCAAAGCGCTGCTGTGGCTCTTTGGCCAATGCTTTTAGCACAACTTGTTCCACGGCCTCTGGAATAGTGGGCACACGAGAACGCAAGGAGGGTGGCGGTTCCGTGCAGTGCTTGACGGCAATCTCAATAAATGTTGCCCCTGCAAAAAGACGAGCGCCACACAGCCATTCGTAGACAACGACGGCCAGCGAATATTGATCACTGGCCGGGCGAGCTTTGCCATTAATCTGTTCGGGGGCCATATAGGTAATGGTGCCAACAACATCCTGAGCGCTACGCGAGATCGTGCGATTCTGGATCATCACCGCAATGCCGAAGTCGCTCAGTACCACGGTCCCATCATCCTGTACGAGCATATTTTCCGGTTTCACATCACGGTGCACCTGTTTTTGGTCGTGAGCGTATTGCAGTGCCGCAGCGATCTGCTTAACGTAGGAGGCGATCGTTGGTAGTGGTACGGTCGTCCCGGCGGGATGGCATTCGCGCAATGTGCCACCAGCGGCGTATTCTAAGACGATATAGGGAGTAGGGTCTATGCCAAAGTCCAGTACACGCAAAATGTTGGGGTGCTTCAGAGTGGCGATCGTGCGTGCTTCTCTGAGGAAGCTCCCTAGATCCTGCGCATCCATCTGATCTTTCATCACCTTGATGGCGGCAAATGTGCCCAAAAAACGATTCTCTGCCAGGTAGACTTCAGCAAAGCCGCCTACACCTAACAGACTGAGAATTTCATAATTGCCAAAAAGCTGTCCTATACGCTCCTGCACAGACTTTCTCCTCGCTTACGCTACTGTTGTTCCCCTTAATTGTATGTTACGGCGGTTGTGTCGGCAAGGGAGGTGAGGAAGACACGTGCCGTTATGGTATTAAACAAATCTTTGACCAGAGAGCTTGTTTTCTTACTGGTCTAGATGGTCTAGTACTATGAGTACACGCGTCTTGTAAAGTTACGAAAAGAATGAGAAAATAGACAACAGAACGAAACGCTATGCTTTTTGGAAGTATGATACACTGACACCAACAGTAACTAGAAGAGAACCAACTCAGTTTAACACAGGCAGGCAGGAGGTTCTAGCACGCATTATGATTACCCAAATAGAAATAGACGGCTTCAAGACCTTTAAAGACTTCAAAGTAGAGTTAGCCCCCTTCCAGGTGATCGTACCAACAATTCGTCCAAGACCTTACCACCATCCTCCAAACGCTCAGAGCGCTTCCATAAGTGTTAACATCATCCACTCTTTCGTACAACAGTCACCAAACCGCTACACAACCTGATACAATTAACGACAGGAAACCTTTTAACAATCCCTGACACATGGCTTATTGCCAATAACCATTCCGACACAACAACATTATTGAGAAAAGAGTACACTGCTATGCCTTACACTTCTATACGTGAAGTAGCAGAGGAGATTCATGCCGGTCTCATCAGGCCATCAGAGCTGGTTGAAGAGACTTTACAGAGCATCGATGAACTTGATGACACGATCAAAGCCTTCGTCACTGTTATGCGCGAGCAGGCTTATCAAGATGCAGAGCAGGCTGAACGTGAGATGCTGACCGGACTCTATCGCAGCCAACTCCATGGCATCCCTATCGCAGTTAAAGATCTGATCGCCGTCAAAGGAGTACGCACAACCGCCAGTTCACAGGTGCTGGCTGATCATATTTCGCACGAGGATGCTACAGTGATTGATCTCTTGCGCAAGGCAGGAGCTATTATTATTGGCAAGACGAATACGTACGAGTTTGCCTATGGCCCTTTTTCGCCTCCGACGCGTAATCCCTGGGACCATACGCGTACCGCCGGTGGCTCCAGTGGCGGATCGGCGGCGGCTGTGGCCGCTGGCATGTGTATTGGCGCGATCGGGACCGATACGGGTGGCTCGATCCGTATCCCTGCCGCTTGTTGTGGCGTGACGGGCCTCAAACCAACCTATGGACGCGTCAGTTGCCATGGTGTCATTCCGCTGAGTTGGTCGCTTGACCATGTTGGTCCGATTGCGCGTAGCGCTGAGGATTGTGCTGTTATTTTTGATGCCATTGCCAGGTACGATCCGCGTGATCCTTATAGCGTCTCTGGACCAGCGACTACACAAAATCGCTATACTGCTACGCTGATCGGTGGTGTAGAGGGGCGCGGTCCCCTTTCTTTACAGGGCTTGAAGATCGGCGTGCCGCAAGATGCCTTTGTCGATCCCATTCATGCCGAGGTGCGTGCTGCTTGGCGTTCAGCGCTGTATGTGCTGGAGGAAGGCGGTGTGGAGGTTATGCAGGTGGAGCTACCACGTCCCACGATGGATCTCTACCGTACTATTCAGAAGCCAGAAGCCTCATTAGCGCATATGCAGCAAGGTTGGTTTCCTGTCCGGCGCGCACTCTATAGCGATATCGTGCGTACACGGCTCCTAGAAGGGCAACACATTACAGCGGTTGATTACCTTAATGCACTACAGGAGCGACGTAGGTTCTCTAGTAGTTTGCGTGCTACTTTGCAGCATGTCGATGCCTTTGTCCTGCCAGCGCAGCCTCTACCTGCTATTCCTGCCGATCAGGCTGGCAAGGATATTGAGATCGATGGCGAGCTGGAAAATTCGGCGGTCGCCATGCTACGGCTGACTATGCCTTTTAACCTGTCAGGATTGCCTACTGTCGCATTCCCCTGTGGTTTCAGTTCAGATGGTCTGCCTATCGGTCTGCAAGTTGCGGGCAAGCCCTTTGAGGAAGCTACCGTATTGCGCATTGTCCATGCCTATCAGCAATTGACGGATTGGCATCGCCGCACAATTCCCTCCAATGTGTAGAAGGGATGGTACAATGTCTCTAGAAGAAGGGCAATTGAAAGGTATGAGGTTACGCCATTGGAAGCGCCAGAACATGTGAATAGTGAGCAGAAACTTCTCACATTGCACCAGGGATTAATTAACCAGCTTAAACAGAATGGACATATCTCGACTCCCAGGGTAGAAGCTGCATTTCGTGCTATACCTCGCCACCTTTTTCTACCCCATGTCGCACCGGAGGAGGTCTATCAAGATCAGGCCATTGCGACGAAGTCATTGAACGAGTCTATTGTGAGTTCCTCTTCACAACCGACGATCATGGCCATTATGCTGGAACAATTACAGTTGCAACCTGGCCAACGCGTGCTGGAGATTGGGGCGGGCACTGGCTATAATGCGGCATTGATGGCCCATATTGTGGGAGAGTTGGGGCAGGTGGTTACGCTTGATATTGATGAGGATATTGTGGATGGGGCACGAGCGCATTTAGCGACGGCTGGTTTTGCGCAAGTTCTGGTCGTCTGTGCCGATGGTTTTGACGGCTATCCAGCAATGGCTCCTTATGATCGTATCATTCTCACGGTCCATGCCACTGATATTGCTCCCGCCTGGTATGAGCAGTTACGTTCCGATGGACGCTTAGTCTTGCCGCTCTCTTTGCGAGGTCCGCAGGTCTCGGTGGCCTTCGTTCCCGCAGAGAATTATTTTACGGCTGAGGATAATTATGCCGTGGTCTTGTTGCCACAGGAGTCTCTCTCTTTGCGCTTTGCTGAGCCGCGCACAGTGAATGCTGAGGAGGTCTGCCAATGGCTGCGTGGTCCGGCGCAGGATCTCTCTTTGCCTATTCAGGTCACGTATCAGGAACTATTTTATTGCCTGTGTTTCTGGCTTTCTGTGCACGAGGCTGGTACGTGTAATCTAGTTGGTCTGGTAAATACTGATCTGGAACAGGTCGCGCCGGTGTTATTTCGTCATGGACGCAAGAGCCTCCTAGGAAGCACCATTGGACTGCTCAGTGAGCATGGTTTATTCCTATTAACGCGTGATCCCGCGCAGGCGTTGCCCGCTCACGATGGCTACGATCCGCGACCATTTACCTTGTGGATACGCAGTTTTGGCCGCGACTCGACACTAGCCACTCGTCTTAGCGAGCTGGTCATGGATTGGCAGCGAGCTGGACGGCCCAGTGAGCAGCAATTGCAGATCAGGGCCTATCCGCGAGGTATCAAGTATACCTTTGCTAAGGGAGATATTATAGTGGCGAAACGCTGGGTGCATTTTGTCTTTAAATGGTGATATTTTGGGCATCCTTTATGGGGACCCTGGCTGCTGGGCAGTTACAATATTTTTCTTCTCTGCCTGTGCACGAGCCATGGCCAGCTGCGTTGTCACGGAGGCATGTTCCCAGGCGCTTGATTGCCAATCGTCCTGACTATATTCTGTGCTGATCCATTCAGGTAACGGCAGCAAGAGGTATGCGGCAAGGGCATTGACATAGGGTTCATACATCCTGCGCAACCCGGCCAGCTGTGCTTCCGCCAGACCATCGTCGGGCAGCTCGAAGCCGAAATCTGCCAGTTGTGCGCGTAACTGCTGAAATGTCTCCGTTGGTAGCCGGTCCACTTTGCCATTAGCAGGTGGCGTGTTAAAAATCTGGGCCAGATCGACGGCGGCATGGCGGGCAATGGCAAAGGTAAACGTGGCTGTGCGTTGCGATTCGCCATTAAGTCCAATCATCATCAAGGCACACGTATCGAGGATGGTAGTGAGTGCCGCTAGCCAGGACTGACGATCGTGCTGAGAGCGGTAGTACGCCAGGACCGGGTATGAAAGATGGCTTTCCAGTAGATCTGCGGACCAGTGCTCCCAATCGTGCAGATATTGTGCAAGTTCACTAGTATCCTGACCCGAAATATGACGCCGTAACAATTCCAATGTGGTAGGCGGAGAGCCTGCCCGCGCGTCCAGCAAGGTAATGCCAACCTCACGGCGCGAAAATGCCTGATAGATCACGGGCACATACCCAATGACTAGCGCGAGAAATGCGAAACCGATGCCTGCCTCAGCTACAGCACAGAATCTGCTCAACCCCGAATGTGGTACAACATCTCCAAAGCCGAGGGTAAAGAACGTTGTGCCGCTCATGTAGAGCGTCGTACCGAATGTCACCCCTTTCTCCGGCGCGCTGATGGCGTCTGCCATGGCCCATTGCAGCAAGCCAAAGGCGAAGATGAGCATAGTTGCCCACAGGGTGAGCAAGAGAATCAAGGAGAATGGCCCGAAGAAACTGAGCATCTCTTCACGCCGTTGGGCTGAGCGCACCCGGCGTGCCAACCAGGACCATAAGCGCCAGATTGTGCCATAGAACATACGAGCTAGGCGGAATTTGCGCGAGACACGCCGTGGCAAGATAATGGTCTCAAAGCCATCCTGTAGCACAATCAAAATAAGAAGGATGCTGGCTAGTGCAGCCAGTAATGAAAGAAGATTCATCATGCCTCCTTTGTAATCACAAGGCATAAGGCAGAACAGTTCAGGATTAGGCGAGGATTCAACCCATATCGTCATCTGTAAGCATAAAATAACATAGGTAGCCCTGCAAAAAGATATAACAGCCAGTCGCTATGAAATAATTCCCGGAGCATGAAAAGAAGCAGCTAATGATCTGTACTACGTTTCTTCTCACATCTTGCTATCATTCGCTGCTTCTTTAAACTATGGTCTCACCGACTGAGCAACTTGTCCACTGTATCCAGAAAGACATCGAGGTTGAAAGGCTTGCTCAAGCTGACCAGCTTGCGTTTCTGTACTTCTTCTACTGGTAAGAAGCAGCTAATCATGATGATAGGAACGTCATCTAGCCCTTGCATTGCACGAACGCGATCAGATAGCTCCAGCCCATTCATGAGTGGCAGGTGATAATCAGTAATAAAGAGGCTCGGCTTCACATGGTCGATAGCTTGCAAAGCCTCCAAAGCATCGCTGACACGTAACGCATTATATGGCGTTTCTTGGTTAAGCACGTCCATGAGCAGCGAGCCAATATAATCATCGTCTTCTACTACAAGAATAGTTACTTTGTTATGCTGGTTCTTGTTGTGTGCTATCTGCTGGTCATTTTCTAGAGAAGACATATATACCTTTCTCACGTGTATGGCAGCTAACTTGCATTATGGATTTATAGTTAGAACACGGTGTAATGAGGGGGGTGGTTTCGCCTTATAGAAAGGAGGAGTAAGCACTTTGTGCATTATGCACAGTGCTTGCTATTATTATTTCGGCCATTTTGGGACTACAAAGAAGTATCGTAAGATGGTAACGTATGAATACGAAACGAATCTGTGCATAACATACAAAGCACATGTTATCGATACTCTCTGCAACGCTGCATGTATTCAAAATTTAAGGGGTTGGTTGGACAGCCACGCGCATTGATCGCGCAAAACAATGGCATCCTTATGAGATGTCCCCATCTGACAAAGGCGCTACTTGGGGGATGGTAAGCGTAAAAGTCGATCAAGTTGGAGAAGACGCGTGCAACAGAGTACTCAAACAACACAAGCAACTCATCATCTTCAGGATGCAAGCACCGCAACGCACTGCCCCTATTGTGCATTTCAGTGTGGAATGCATCTGAGCGGTACCCGTGAACAAGCTGTAGCCGATGGTAACAAGGCATTTCCGGTCAATAAAGGCGGCTTATGCATTAAGGGTTGGAGCGCTCCCGCTACGCTCAATCATCCTGAACGTCTTCTTACACCACTTGCTCGTGAGGTTGATGGGAGTTTTACGCCCATTTCCTGGGATGAGGCTCTTGCTAGAATTGTACAAAAGATACACTATGTGCAAAGCCTCTATGGACATCATGCAATAGGTATCTTCGGTGGGGGTGGCCTAACCAATGAGAAGGTGTACTTGCTTGGTAAATTTGCACGTGTAGCGCTAAGAACGGCCAATATTGACTATAATGGCCGTTTTTGTATGTCATCAGCGGCGGCTGCTGCCAACAAAGCCTTTGGCATTGATCGCGGCTTGCCGTTTCCGCTTGAAGATATTCCGCAGGCTGAAGTGGTGATGCTCATTGGTAGCAATATCGCCGAGACGATGCCGCCCATGATGCAATATCTCGATGCTCAGCGCAATCGTGGCGGGCATCTGATTACCGTTGATCCACGCATCACGACAACTGCTCAGGCGGCCACCTTACACTTGAGCCTCACACCAGGGACGGATGCTGCGTTGGCCAATGGCCTGTTGCATATACTCATTCGCGATGATCTGCTAGATGAAGAGTATATTAGAGAGCGCACGGAAAGTTTCGAGCAGGTCAAGGCGTTGGCTGCCACGTATTGGCCAGAGCGCGTAGAGCGCATTACAGGTGTACCAGAGAAAAAACTGCTGCAAGCTGCGCGTATGCTGAGTAGAGCAAAGTCAGCGATGATTCTGACGGCTCGTGGCGCGGAACAACAGCATCAGGGAGTAAATAATACGCTCGCCTTTATTAATGTTGCGCTCTCTCTGGGACTGGTAGGCAAGCCGTATAGTGGTTATGGCTGCTTAACGGGTCAGGGCAACGGCCAGGGTGGACGTGAGCATGGGCAGAAGGCTGATCAACTGCCTGGCTATCGCAAGATTGATGATCCAGCGGCCCGCCAACATATCGCGCAGGTCTGGGGTATTGACGAGCATGAATTGCCAGGTCCTGGGAAGTCTGCCTATGAGATGCTCAATGCATTAGGGCAAGAGGGCGGTGTACGAGCGTTACTGGTGATGGGGTCAAATATTGTGGTCTCTGTCCCTAACGCGCTACATATAGAGGAACGTTTGAAACAGCTCGACTTTCTCGTTGTAGGCGATTTCTTCCTCTCGGAGACAGCCCGACTAGCCGATATTGTGTTGCCGATGGCGCAGTGGGCCGAGGAGGAAGGGACGATGACTAATCTGGAAGGTCGTGTTATCTTGCGCCAGCGTGCCTTCGCGGCTCCAGCGGAGGTGCGCAATGAGCTTGAGGTCTTGTGCGAGCTGGCGCAACGTCTGGGTAAGGGACAATACTTCCAGTTTGCTGATGCACGCCAGGTTTTTGAAGAGTTGCGTAGAGCGAGTGCTGGTGGTCCCGCCGACTATGCTGGGATTACCTATGAGAAGATCATTGCGCAAAATGGCATCTTCTGGCCCTGTCCGCATGAGGAACATAGCGGCACACCGCGTCTCTTCCAGGACAGCTTTCCCACGCCAACGGGTCGTGCCCGCTTCCATGTGACACGGCATCAAGCACCAGCTGAGGACATCAGCCGTGACTACCCGCTATACCTCACAACCGGACGCAATCTCGCCCAGTATCAATCTGGTACGCAAACGCGCCGTGTTGGGCGTCTGCTGGAGATGGCGGCTGAGCCACCGGTAGAGGTCCATCCCACGACAGCACGCTCTTATCATCTGGCCAACGGTGATATGGCGAAGCTAACAGGGGGGGAACAATCTGTAAATCGCTTGACAAACCCTGCACTTGATCCAACAAGCCGCATGCCAGAATTTAAGGTCTGTGCGGTGAAAATCGAGCAGGCAGCACAGTAACGGAGATTCATGTATGACAAAGAAGCAACGTCTAGTGATTATTGGCAATGGCATGGCTGGCGCTCGCCTCGCTGAGGAAGTGCTAGCACGTCAGGGCAGTGATATATTCGATATAGTCGTTTTCGGGACCGAGTCTTATGGAAACTATAATCGCATTCTCCTCTCCGGCGTACTGGCTGGCACTCATGATCCTAAAGATATCTTTATCAATCCTTTACACTGGTATAAGGAGCACAGTATTACGTTTCATGCTGGTAGTGCGGTCAACCGTATCGATCGCGCTGCACAGATGGTTTATAGTGAGGATGGCAAGGCGGAAGCCTACGACAAGCTGGTCATTGCGACCGGCAGTGATCCGTTCGTGCCACCGCTGAAGAACCTCTATCAAGAGGGTGGCCGCTTCAAGACAGGTGTCTTTGTCTTCCGCACGCTTGACGATTGTGCGGAGATGATCAAAGCTTCTGAGCAGGTCAAGAAAGTTGCCGTCATCGGGGGTGGCCTGCTGGGTCTGGAGGCGGCGCGTGGTATGCTCAACCGAGGGCTTGAGGTACACGTGATCCACATGCTCCCCCATCTGATGAATATCCAGCTCGATCCTGCTGCAAGCGTGATGCTAAAGAAGACGATGCTAGAAATGGGCCTCAACCTGCATTTGGATAAGATGACGGTTGGCGTGGAGGGCGATCAGCAGATTACTGGCCTGGTCTGTAGTGATGGCTCGGTAATCGAGTGCGATATGTGTATTATGTCAGCGGGCATTCGTCCCAACACAAAATTAGCCAGAGAGGCCGGTCTGCTGGTCGAGCGTGGTATCGTCGTTAATGATAGTCTGGCTACCAGTACTGATCCCAACGTCTATGCGCTAGGGGAGTGCGCACAGCATCGCAATCGCGTCTATGGGATTGTCGCGCCTCTGTGGGAGCAGGCGCGTCTACTGGCTGAGAGACTGACTAATGACGCGTGCGAGAAGATCTATGAGGGTTCACTTGAATCAACCAAATTGAAGGTGATGGGTGTGGAATTGGCGGTGATGGGTGTCAAGGACCCGCTAGATGAAAATGACGAGGTGGTTGTCTACTCTGAGCCGTCACGGGGTATCTATAAGAAGTTAATTGTACGCGAGGGGCGCATCGCGGGGGCGATTCTGCTTGGTGAGACGCAGACCGCGCCGCGCCTGTTGCAGCTCTTTGATCGCGGCACAACCCTACAGGAGAATCGCTCAGAGCTGCTCTTTGAGTTATCCGCTGGCGGTGGCAATGCTGCCGATGTGGCAGAACTGCCCGACGAGACGCAGATTTGTAACTGCAATGGCGTCTCCAAGGGACAGATTGTCTCAGCAGTCAAAGCGGGCAATCGCAGCTTGAAGATGCTCTGTAATGTGACGCGTGCAGGAACCGGTTGCGGATCGTGTAAGCCACAGGTACAGGCGCTACTAGAATTCGCCTCGGATGGTGTCCTGGCTGAAGATCCCTCCATCCATTACTATGTACCTGGCGTGCCACTGGCGAAGCCACAATTGATCCAGGCGATCAAAGAGCAGAGATTGCGCAGTGTTTCAGCGGTCTTTAACGCCCTGGCTGGCGGGAAAGAAGATCCAGGCAGCAAGATTGGTCTCGCATCACTGCTCAAGACCATCTGGGGCAAGGATTACGAAGACGAGCGGGATGCTCGTTTCATCAATGACCGCGTGCACGCCAATATTCAGAAGGATGGCACATTCAGCGTAATTCCGCGCATTTATGGGGGTGTCACCTCAGCGGCAGAACTGCGGCGTATCGCTGACGTAGCGGAAAAGTATCAGGTGCCCATGGTCAAGATCACCGGTGGGCAGCGCATCGACTTGGTGGGCATACCCAAGGATCAGTTGCCAAATGTGTGGAAGGATCTAGGTATCCCGTCAGGTCACGCCTATACGAAAGCCTTCCGTACCTGTAAGACCTGCCTGGGTTCCGAATTCTGCCGCTACGGTGTGGGTGATAGTACGGGTCTTGGTGTCAAGATCGAGAAGCGCTTCCAAGGGATCGAATCGCCACATAAGATGAAGCTAGCGACAACGGGCTGTCCACGCAATTGTTCTGAAGCGACAACCAAGGATCTTGGCGCAGTCGGCATTGAAGGCGGCAAGTGGGAAGTCTATATCGGAGGTGCAGCTGGTTCGCGGGTACGCAAGGGCGATATCCTCTGTGTCGTTGACACACACGATGAGGTCTTGCTCTACATGGGACGCTTTATGCAGTACTACCGCGAGAATGCGAAATACCTGGAGCGTACCTACGATTTCGTCGAACGTCTCGGCATAGAGTTGTTGCGTAAGCTGCTCGTTGAAGACGCGGAAGGCATGTGTGCTCGCTTAGACCAGGAGATCCAAGCATCCGTCGATGCGTATATCGATCCCTGGCAAGAGGCCAAGGCTCCCGCAACGCCTACCCAGTTTACCAGCGCATTAGAGCCAGTAGCCAGACTCTAGTGCAGCAACAAGAGAGGGGGGGTCCAGGGCTTTCAAGTATAGGTTTTTTGGTAGCGGGGTCCAGGGGCCGTGCCCCTGGCGGGGTTTCAGGGGTGTCCCCTGATTTTCCCTCTCCCCTCGCCCCCTTCGGGGGCGAACAAAAAACCTATACTTGAAAGGGGGGGTCCAGGGGGCGAAGCCACCCTGGCAGGGTTTGGGGTGTCCCCAAAATTTCCCAATCCCCAAAAGGTTTTGGGATTATGCACTAGAGAGACATTGCACAGTAATCCGGGAGGATCAGAGAACACATGGAACTTGTCACACCTTCACGTACCGTCCGTTACAATCTGGGTCCCGTCAGTCGTATTCCATTGGGGGAGGGCCGCACCTATCGCGTTGCTAATAGTGCCGTCGCGGTCTTCCAAACGCGTGATGGTCAGCTCTTTGCCACACAGGCGCTTTGCCCACATAAGGCAGGTCCACTCAGTGATGGGATTGTTGGCGCGTGCCAGGTCATCTGCCCATTGCACGCGTACAAGTTTGATTTGAGGACTGGTGCAGCGCTTGGCAACACGTGCGAAGCTTTACAAACATATCCCGTTGCCCTCAATGAGGATGGAGATATTCTTCTGAGCTTGGATCACTGAGATGGTACTATGTGCGTGTGAGACATATTTGCCTTGAGTGCGCGTCAATTGTTTGCAGGCAAGCAGTGCATGTTAAACCGTAGCTGCGCAATTTATTGCGCCGTGCACTCATAAAAACACCTGTAGCCGCGCAATAAATTGCGCCAGAGTCACGGGCTAAGCGCCAGAGTCATGAGTGAAGCGCCAGAGTCGTGAGCGAAGACAACAGGCGCAATAAATTGCGCAGCTACGGGGTAAATTTCTCAGGGCAAGGCGCAATAAATTGCGCCTTCACGTGCAGAATCATCAATTTCGTGAGATAGGAATGACTAGCTTTGAAGAAGTTCAATAACGGACGTATCGCCCTACTGGAAGCTCGTATGAGCGGTGAGATGGCTGGCCTGATTAAACGTTACGGTGGGCAGCCATACAGTGTACCAGCAGTACGCGAAGTTCCTGTTGACAGTAGTGCGCAGGTGGCGACCTTTATTGACCATCTGGTCGAGCAACGTTTACGGGTCGTCGTCTGCTTTACGGGTGTGGGGGTAACGGCCTTGTTCCGCGAAGCGGAACGTTTGGGACGGCTCCCCACCCTATTGGAGATCTTACAGAAAACAACGGTTGTGTGCCGGGGTCCTAAGCCAGTAGCCGTGCTCAAACGCTACCAAATACCGATAGCAGCAAGTGCACAGGAACCACACACTACAAATGAGCTGCTTGAGGTCTTGCGGCCACTGGATTTGCAAGGGAAAGGTGTTGGTATCGTGCATTATGGCGAGCGCAATGCGCAGGTGATAGAGGCTCTACAACAGAAGGGCGCGTATGCCGAAGAGCTGTGTCTCTACGAATGGCAACTGCCAGAGGATATCACGCCCCTGCAAACGTTAGTGCGAGAGCTACTCGCGCAAAACGTCGCTGCGGTTGTCTTCACCAGTCAAGTGCAGGTACGTCATCTCTTCCAGATTGCAACTGACCTGCATGCCAGTCAGGAGCTAATCCAAGCGTTGAATAACAAAACGATCGTCGCCTCTGTGGGTCCAACCTGTACAGGCGTCTTATATAATTTCGGCGTTACTCCAGATGTTGAGCCAGAGCATCCCAAGATGGGACATCTGGTGAAAGCATTATTTGAGTATATACACACATCTTCGTCACCTTAATTTTAGCGTCCGCGTAGCAACAGCCTATGCTGTTGAGGAAAAGTATCCCCCATGTGGGGAAAGCATGATCAATGATCAGGTTGTTGCTACGCGTGGAGAAGGAGTAATTATCTCATGCATTCGGCAAAACAATCTGGTTCCCCTTCAACTGTTTTGGCGGGGTTTCTGCACTTCGACCTGTGTTTCACGGTCTGGGTGTTACTAGGAGCATTAGGCGTCTTCATCGTGAAGGACATGCATCTGAATGAGGCCCAAAAAGGGTTGATGGTGGCAATTCCTGTTCTGAGCGGTTCGATAGCTCGTTTTCCCATTGGTATCTTAGGTGATCGCTACGGTGCTAAAAATGTTGGTATCGGTCTACTTGCATTTCTCTTCATTCCATTGCTCATCGGCTGGTTGCTGCCTGTCAATTTTCCTGGCATTATTGTTGTTGGCTTGATGCTTGGTACTGCTGGTTCATCCTTCGCGGTTTCCCTCCCACTTGCCAGCCGCTGGTATCCCCCAGAGCGCCAAGGCTTAGTGATGGGTCTGGCAGCAGCGGGCAATATTGGTACGGTGGTTGCCAATTTGAGTGCTCCTTCGCTGGCCAAAGCGTATGGATGGCATAATGTGCTTGGTCAGGCGATGATCCCGTTGGCAATCATACTGGTTGCCTTTATACTACTGGCAAAAGAGAGCCCGAACCGGCCCAAAGACCTACCGCTGAGTGTGTATATGAAGGCGTTGAGGAGTGCAGATATGTGGTGGTTCTGCATCTTCTATAGCATTACCTTTGGTGGTTTCGTTGGACTAGGTTCTTTCCTTCCTCTCTTCTTCAATAAGCAATATGGTATTGCTGCTGTGGGGGGGGTACCTGTCTGATAAAATCGGCGGTGTGCGTATGCTCACGGTGTTGTTCACGGCGGTCGCCCTGCTCTATGCCGCAATCTCATTCCTGTTACCTCTCAGCATTGCATCCTGGCTTATCATTGTCCTGGTCGGTTGTCTCGGACTAGGCAATGGCTCAATGTTTCAGCTTGTGCCGTTGCGTTTTACCAAGGAAATTGGTGTGGCGACTGGCTTAATTGGTGCTATTGGTGGTCTAGGTGGCTTTTTCCTACCGAATGTGCTTGGTAGTGCTAAACAGTTCACTGGTTCCTTTACACCGGGTCTGATCAGTCTTGCTGTGGTCTCCTTCCTTTGTCTAATCCTCTTGCGCGTGCTGGTTGGATTGCATCGTGATTGGCGCTTCTCTTGGAATGATAAAGCTGCTGGCAAAGAGCTGGCTGCTGTAGAGGCAGCTGCTCTAGAAGAGGAAATTGTGGTAAGCCCAGAATAAGACTTTTTCGACTTTGTGGTTTTCGCTGCTTCTTCCTTTCTTGCTGAGCGTACAAAGATGTACGCTCTTTTTTAATCTCCCTGACTACTGCTATAAGACGTTGTCTGCTCTAACGGGTGAAAACTCATCCAGATGGAGGCGGCCAACCCCCAGGTGATGCGCTCTTGCGGGGAGGCTTGTACTGCACCCAGGATCTCCTCCGCTTTATGGAGTCGGTAACGGATGGTATTAACATGTACGTCGAGTTCTTCGGCGACGGCGTGTGCTGAACCGAGCGTCTGGGCGAGTACAAAGGTGGTAGTGAGTTCGGTCCCTTTGCTGCTATCGTATTCTAGCAGGGGGGTGAGCAATCTGGTCGCAAAGGTACGCAGATCTTCATCGAGCCTGGGATTGGCCAGCAGGCTCTCCAACCCAGGGGTCTGTGTGTTGAGCAGGTACTCGCTTCTGGCTTCACGACGGGCTTTTTGCGCCAGGGAGATGCTATATGTTAGCATCATTTTCAGGTCGTGGAGCGAGCGATAATGCGCCCCATACACAATCCAGAATGGATGAGGTGCAAACTGGGTGACCAGGGCATCACGAAGTCTGGAGGGATGCTGCTTTGCGTATGTTTCGAGCAAGATTATTCCGATGTCATCCCCCAAAAAGAGGAGCTGGCTTTTCAACTGGTCCAGCACGATGTTTTCTACCAGCATTCTATGGCGTGCTGCTTGTCGGGTGAGCATCTTTTGGGAGGGCCATGCGATTACCCAGAGCTGACCTTTCTCTATGGGCAGACCCAGGCGGTAGCCATCTTGACAGATCTGTGGTTGTGGTTTCTCCTGTAACAGTGCCTGTAGCCATTGCTCACGCTGGCGTGCGAGATGGTCGTGCGCCTGTTCCATCTGTCCAATGACCAAATTACAGCCCATGACTAGATCCACGTAGAAATCAGACCACGAGGCGGGTGGCAGAACAATAGTACTGCGCAGATAGATTTGACCAGGTAGGGGCACACCAGCCGTGTTTAGTGAGATGACTTGCACACCGTCTATTGAGTTGTCGCAGGCGCTTCGTAGGCGTTCTAGCTGTTCGCTGTGCGCAGAAATGTAGGGATGCCCCTCGCTATCAGTGACAATCATGGAACCTTTAATGAACTGACTGATCCATGATTCAAGATGCTCAATGCGATGAGTGTGCGAGATGAGTTTATACCAGGCAGCTCGCTGATCGGAGACACGCGGCAAGCCGGGTGAGAGGATGGCGAAGGGACGGGTAAGCGGGCGTAGCGGCTCAAGCAGAGAGGTTGCGCGTTGTACGAGCAAGCGTTCAGCCAGAGAAAAAGGGTTGACGGTTCTGCGTGCAGCATAGAGGATGCCCGCGACCTGCTCGCTCTTCTCTTGTCCTCGACGAGAGCGGACAGGCAAGGCAATCACTGAACGGATTTGCTCACTATCTATGATGTCCGCGATGCTGGGATCGCGGTAGCGGGAGTTGCGATAATCCTCTATATTCATGCTGGGGATTTTATGAGTAGTGATGTAACCACCTATGCCATGTCCTTGTTGCAGCACAAAGCCAAATCCGCTCTTTTTCGCCCCTATATAATCGCTGGCCTCGATGACATCCTGGTAGACTCGCCCCCAGGCGGTTATCTCGGCTTTCCCCACGAGACGCGTCAGACCGAGGAATGCTGACAATGCGTGGCTGTCACCTTGTGCCAACCCCTCAATCAAGACTTGATCGGACAAGGGAGAAATGCTGGAAAAATAGTGTTCCTCTACGCTCTCCACTTCGATAAGCGCTTCCAGCATCAGACGCACCTCTGCTTGGGACTCCCTCACAGAGCCTGGCAGCAACGGGATGGGCGTCCAGACGATCCATAAACCAGCAGGTAAAGTCGGTGCCGGTTGCAGGCGGGTGAGTTGATGGAAGGGCATATCCGAGAGCTTTCTCAGATCTTGCTGGAGGAGACCAAGGGTAGCATCCAGTGAGCTTTGCAGACGAGCCTTGAGCCAGGGCTTCATCGTCTCCTGACGCATCCCGGCATAGTAGACTTTCCAGGGCATGTTTTTGTCCTGGCTTGGCCAGATCAAGGCGGTCCCCACTACTGCAAGACTGACGAGGAGTCCTTGCAACGCATGCCCTATTATCTCATCACGTCGTTGTGGATGTAGTGCAGCAGTTTGAAGGTATTGTAGAACATTCCCTTCAAGAATAGCTTCCTTCTTTTCCATTACTATGCGGCCTTTGCATTGTTAAGGAGAACAAACTGTCATACTCAATTTAACGTTAATTTTTCTGTGACAACATTATACGCTCTCTAATACCCCTTTACAATATTTATAGTACGAAGAACATAGTACTTTCTAATCCTGAATCTTTTAGGAGAGACGACCAAAGTTGTATGGTACATCCCCATCTCAGCGCTACACAACTTTTGCAACTTGGGCACAATAGAGAGACACGAGTATCTGCCCTTTTCTCATAGACACCTTGACATCCTACTGGTACTGTCTCTATAGTTGGGTCAATATGCTTTAGGAGATAGTGCATGACTGTAGACTTTGCTCACTTACATGTTCATACTGAATATTCTTTATTAGATGGTTTTAGTCGTATAAAAAAGCTTGTTAAGCAAGCACAAGCGCTAGGTATGCGCCACCTGGCGATTACTGACCACGGAGCGATGTATGGCGCGCTCGAATTTTATAAGGCGTGTAAGGCCGGGGGCATCAATCCCGTACTTGGTGTGGAAGCGTATTTGACGGACAATATCTATGATAAATCCAAACGCTTTAAAAATGACTACCGACACCTCTTGTTGCTCGCCAAAAATAATACTGGCTATCATAATTTAATGAAGCTTATGTCGATTGCCAATACCGATGGTATGCACGCCAACAAGGCGCGTATCGACAAAAAGCTGCTGGCCGAGTATAGTGAAGGTATTATTGCGACCTCTTCCTGTCTTGGTGGTGAGATACCGCAGCTCTTGCTCAAGGGACAGATGGAGGAGGCATACAAATCGGCGCGTTGGTTCCGCGAAGTGCTGGGTCCCGAAAACTTCTATTTCGAGATCCAGGATCACGATGGCTATCCTGAGCAGTTGCCGGTCAATCAGCACCTCTATCAAATGCATAAAGATCTCGGTATTCCTCTGCTGGCGACCAACGATCTGCATTATGTAGCAGCTGAGGATGCACGTGCCCATGAAGTGTTACTGTGTGTGCAAACCCAGAGTAGCCTCAATAACCCCAAGCGTTTCAAATTTGAGAGCCACGAATTTTTCTTGCGCAGTCCAGAGCAGATGCAACGCCTCTTCCCTGACCTGACTGACGCTTTACTCAATACTGTACGGCTGGCAGAGATGTGCGAGGTCAATCCGCTGGCCCGCACGGCGAGCTTGCCAACGGTCGAGATTCCGCCAGCATATGACACGCCATCCGCTTATCTCTATGCACAATGTGTGCAGGGTATCCGTGAGCGCTACGGTGAGCTGAGCGAGCCGATCAAACGGCAACTTGATTATGAGTTCGGCATTATCAATGACAAGGGCTATGTGGCTTATTTTCTTGTGGTTGCCGATTATGTTGCGTGGGCGCGTGCTCATGGTATTCGCTGTCTCGCGCGCGGATCGGCGGCTGGTAGTCTCGTCGCTTACTCGCTTGGCATTACCAACG
>VBJK01000033.1 GCA_005879655.1 Chloroflexota bacterium
AACTCTCTTACACGCCGAAATTATACAGCTATTGTTCTTCAATGTCAAGCGTTTTTTTGTGCTGGCTCTCCATGCTTGCTTTCCCCCACAAGCATGGGGAGAGCCACCGCGTTTGCCCATTTCGATGGACAAGTATCTCATTGGCCGCATGGGTCAATGGGCAGAGTAGCTGCATAGACAAATTGTATATCGGAATGCGTAATAGCCCTAAATGCATCCCTTACAGCACAAAGGGTTGACCAATGTGTTATAATAACTGCATGTCGGTGTAGCTCAGTGGATAGAGCAAATCTCTCCTAAAGATTAGGTCGTGGGTTCGATTCCCTCCACCGACGTTACCTCATCTATGGTTATCTACAGGTGTCGTCCCTACGCTCAAATGCTCGCTCCACATTCCACAGTTTTCTACCAATGTCGTTTGTTGTCTATCGGTATTCCTGTCAATTTTCCTGTCAGACAGGGCTGGATAGACGAAGCCTGAATGGGCTTATAGAGCGGCCCCACTCTCAACTAGCAGACAAAGAAGAAGCCTACCCTTTGGAAGAGAGATTCTTCGGAGGGCAGGCTTCTTTCCGTGAGGGGCCGTGCTTCTTCTAAGAGCCATACAGAGGAATCTCGTCAAACCAAGGGTCTTGGTACAACTTAGCCGTCACCCAGCGTGATGACGGACAAACTATTTTCTATAAGCTTTTATGTGGGATCTATGAGGTTGTCCTTTATCATCGTGAGACCTTTGTGATACATGCCAACTATACTTCGACTGTGAAGGATAGATGATAACACGCAAGAAAGCAGAGAGAAGACCATGGTGGATAGAAAAAGCTCATCAGCGACAATGATATAGGCATGGGTCTCTCTGTGATCGCTCTGCTCTTTGCTGCTTTCGGCTTCATTAGTCCAGCTGCGGGTGCTCTGTTGCAGGAGGCCGTTGATGTGGTGGTTATTCTCAATGCCTTGCGGGCTGGTAGGATGAGCTTTTGAGCTAGAGGCTGCTGATGAGGGTTCAGGAGCAACGATACCCAAGACACAATGATTGAGTGCAAGCGAAGTGGAGGAGAGGCACGCACTTAAGTGCCTCCACCTCTCACTATCGGTACTGTGAAGAGATTGTGGGGGTGCGATTGACATAGCGGAGGAAGCGCTCTCTCGTGCCTGCATCAACACGCTTGCCAATGCGTACCAGCAGGACGTTCGCAGGTTCCATCATCATATTTGGCTCGGTTGTATCGTAGGGAGTGAAGCCCTGCGATGCGAAGAGGCGGGTGAGCATCTGTCGATAGCGGTGGGGAGAAAGGCCCAATCCTTCGGTATCCCAGTGCCAACTAAGACCCATCGCCAGCAGGAGCATATCTTCTAATCCATCCAGTTCTAGGGCAAAGGCCAGCAGTTGACGTGCCATATGCAGACCACGCCAGTTGGAACTGACTTCAATGGCAATCTCATATGCATTCTCTAACCCTTCCCACCAGCTATCGACAGCGGCAAGAGTTACCTGACCGATAATTTCCCCAGTTGGCGTGTGTGCTAGAGTGAGCGCACAATCGGGACTCTTGGCAATCGAGAGCAGCAATTGATGTTCACGTTCAGGAAGACGCGCAAAGGCACACAGTCCACTTTCAACGCGCAGACGCTCCACTAGCGAGGGTGGACAAAAATCGCGCAGGAGGACAGGGCCGCGCTCGGTCGAGATCGTTTTGCTACGCGAGGGCGTCTCGCTGCCATGGCTATGGAGTAAGTTGAATAGGCCCGTGAACGGCGAATACGCACGAGGGGTTGGAAATGCCTGACGAACGACTGAAGGGATCAGCAGGTGCCGCACAAGCATGGCTGTTTCCCTGTTCTGGTCACTTATGCTATGGCGGCGCGGCTGAACAGGAATATCGGTCTTTTGATCTAGAAATGTTGTTGGGAACCGCTCCGAACTGCCCTCTTTCCCCATAATCTGTTGCTGGCTGGTCTCCCATGTACTTGTAGCTTGCCAGACCGGCTGCCAGCGCTCGATCCATGCTTGAGGGAGGTCGTTCGGAAGAGGGCGCTCTGCCATTTCCGTCCACAACAGAGTCCATGCTCTTGGAACAACGCGATACGGGTCATACCCTCCACCACCGACAGCCACCCAACGGCCAGCACAATAGCTGTGTGCCAACTGATGTGCCAGGCTAGTCTGGGCTTGTACCCCGCGCATACTCAGGTGCATATGAGTAAGCGGGTCCCACGCATGTGTGTCGCAACCATGCATTGTCACCAGCACATCAGGGGCGAATGACGCCAGTAGCGGGGCGAGTACCATGTTCATCACTTCGATATAGGAGTCATCCTCGGTAAACGGTTCCAGAGGGATATTCACCGCGTAGCCACGACCAGATCCCTCTCCCAGTTCCAACACATCGCCCGTTCCGGGGAAGAGATAACGTCCGGTTTCGTGCAGCGAGATGGTTAGGACACGCGGATCGTCATAGAAGGCTTGCTGGACGCCATCACCATGATGCGCATCAAAGTCGATATAAGCCACTTTGGCTTCACAGGTTTGCAACAGATGAGCAATAGCCACAGCGATGTCATTGTAGATGCAAAATCCCGAAGCACGATCAGCCTGCGCGTGGTGCCATCCTCCAGCAGGGTGAAAGACGTGGAGTGGTCTTGCAGACTCCTGCGTGAACTGACCTCCTTGCGGTAATCCCATGACCGCACTGAGCGCAACAAGCGTTCCACCTGTAACTGTCGCAGCTACTTCGTGCATGCTTGGAAACGACGGAGTATCCCCTTCATCAAAGCCATATTGGGTTGCTATTTGTAACCTTGCTTGTCCCTCCTCTGCGCCTGGGGTCTGATCGCTAGGAGTGCTCAGGTGCTCAACCGCCTTGATATAATCGGGCGTATGAATCAGTCGCAACTCGTCCGAAGTTGCCGAACGTCCATGCAGGCGTGTCTGCTCGACGTCGGGATGCCATAGATGACATGCTTCTAGGAGTTCTATCAGGGCTTGCAACCGTTGAGTTTGCAGAGGATGATCTGAACCTAGATCATAGTTCATTTCGTACGGCTCGAAGAGCAAGCGTGCTCTGGATGTGCTCAATGGATCATGCATGATGCTCACCCTCCATAGATGTATCTCCAATGAAATACTCAATGTCCTCTTGTTTCAAACGGGTCAACAATGGAGCAGGATTGATCGTACTCAGACGCAGCCATGCTTGCCTTGGGGTATGCTGCTCCTGTGGGGTCGCCACAACACTACCAATGCTGACATGCAGTTCATCTGCGGCCAACAGTGCTCTCGCCAGAGGCGTCACGTGGCCAGTAGGAAGCTGGATGCTGATCTGCGTCCCTGGCTCGAATGAGCCTAGAACACGGGCTAGTGCAAGCAGGATATCACTGCGCGTCAGTAGCCCAACTAAGAGATTTTGCGACTGATCACCGATCCTTCTTGGTTCGATCACAGGCAAGCAATTGATGCCACGCTCGACGAGCAGTTGTGCGGCAGCTGCCACAGAGGTAGTCGGAGTCACCCACACTTGTGGATGCTGCATGATCTCAGCTACGTGTTGTTCCTGCCAGGGATGAGCAAGAGGATTATGCGAGGCTTCGGCTTCCGCAAGTGTCACAGCCGTCTCAACATCCTGTGTGGTCAAGAGTCCCTGGAAGATGAGTGTAGGTTGTTGACCTGGAGGCACTACCTGCAAGCTGTGAGACCCCCGTACGTCTCGCACCACTGGCAAGTGATGAAACTGGTACTGGCAGAAGAGATGGGCCGCATGGCTGACCGTATCATCCGGCTCAATGGTAATCAACTCGGTCGTCATTATATCACGCACGATCATGGCTGCTCACCTTGCAGATCCCATTGCTCACGGTGTCTCGTTTCCAAACAGGGGACCTCCTCTTTCTCAAAAGACACGCCTTCATTTAGCAGTAGTGCGTTATCCTCTCCCAGTAATGGTGGGGCTTCATAGAACTTGGGCGGTGTTTCGGATAGATTGATAGGTGAACCGACGAGGGCGATCTTTCTGACTGTGGGATGTTCGCACTCCCAGACGAACCCACGAGCCTGAAAGGGAGGGCCAAACCGTCGTGTGTCATCACCACACCCAGGATGCTCAACCTTGATGACCGTCGCTCCCAGATCCCCCAGCATCATAGTGCAATAGGGACCTGCCAACACGCGTGAGAGATCGACAATGACTATATCGGAAAAAATGGAATGCATAGAACCTCCAAGATACGTTTCTCTAAATGCTAACAGTCGTCTTCAGGAAAAGCATAGACGAGCCATATCACAACGACATCACAGGGGTTGAGCGTTGCCCTCTCAGAACAATCACATGTCCATGGATCAATTTGGTGATCTGATCGTGACGAAGAGAGGCGGATATGTAAGAGGGTTGTGAGCCTAATCGTCTATCATCTTATTAGATGATCGGTTCTATCATCGATCTGGCGAACGGGGCGCTGATGAGAGTAGAAGTCTCGTGAAGCCAGGCAGTTTTTAGAGAAAGTGAGATGAAATCGATATGAAACAAACTCTCTTCTGTCAATCCGTCTCTCATGATTTTGTTCCTCAAGGCAGTCACTGTGAATGGTGTGGAAAAGAGGCTGTGCAGCATCTCACAGCTCTCGGTGGGCTTCATCACAACCAAGGTGGTCGCTTCTGCCTCTCTTGCGGAAGAGTATTCATCCATATAGTGAGCATTCACCCACCTTGCCGAGAGGATATCATTCCTCTGAAGCAGGAGGCATTCTCATGGGTAAAATAGTGATTCTCCACAGTTCCTCAGAAGGGCAAATTGCCAAAAAAGAAAGGGGGATACCATTATGATGATGTGGTGGGGGTATAATTACGGCTGGTCTATGATGTTGTGGATGGTTCTCTGGAACATGTTCTGGTTGTTGT
>VBJK01000111.1 GCA_005879655.1 Chloroflexota bacterium
ATTCTGATCGCTCAGCAGGGTTAGGCAGTTCTGCCCCCAATGTTGCGCGCTGGCTAGGCGATATCCGCACGTACTTTCCCTCATCGACCGTGCGTGTCATGCAACAGGACGCCCTACAACGTCTCAGACTCACCGAGATGCTCTTACAGCCAGAGATACTGGAAACAGTCGATGCTGATGTACATCTCGTCGCCACACTGCTCTCGCTGAGTAAAGTCATTCCCGAAAAAACGAAAGACACAGCTCGTCAGGTCGTACGTAAAGTAGTAGACGAACTGGAACGCAAACTCGCCAATCCATTGATTCAGGCGATACGCGGCAGTTTGAACCGTGCAACGCACACACGCCGTCCACGCGCCAACGAGATCGACTGGGACCGTACCATCCGCGCTAACCTGAAAAACTACCTGCCGGAGCAGGGCACCATTATTGTAGAGCAACTGATCGGACACGGACACAAACGTTCATCCCTGCGCGACATCGTGCTCTGTGTAGATCAGAGCGGCTCAATGGCATCTTCAGTCGTCTACTCAGGCATCTTCGGAGCCGTGCTCGCCTCCATAAAGGCCGTAAGTACTCGTATGATCGTCTTCGATACAGCGGTCGTTGACCTGAGCGAAGACTTGCAAGATCCGGTTGATCTGCTCTTCGGCACCCAGCTCGGCGGCGGCACGGATATCAACCGCGCCCTCGCTTACTGTCAACAGATGATTACGCGTCCAACGCAAACCATCCTCGTGCTGATTACCGATCTTTACGAAGGTGGCAATGAGCCGGAGATGCTACGCCGTGCCGCCGAGCTGGCCAGTAACGGTGTACAGGTCGTCTGCTTACTTGCTCTGAGCGATAAGGGTGCCCCCAGCTTCGATCAGCGCAATGCGGCGGCCCTTGCTAGCATGGGTATTCCTTCGTTTGCTTGTACGCCGGATCTTTTTCCTGATCTGATGGCGGCGGCGATTCAAAAGCAAGATTTGGGGATTTGGGCGGCGAAGAATGATATTGTGACGGTTCGCGCGGAGGAGTAATGTGAAAGCTGTGTGGAGAGGAATAAAGGGCGCGGACAGCCTACGGCAGCCGTTGCCTTTGACTCCTCTTCAAACGGCTCCCATAGTGATTCAGGGACATGAGAGCCAATAGGGATTGGGGTCCAGGGGGCGAAGCCGCCCTGGCGGGGCTTGCGGTGTCCCCAAATTTTCCCATTCCTCAAAACGTTTTGGGATTCTGCACTAGGCGGGGGGGGCGATGCTTATCTCACTGGTCTTGTCCCTTGATGAGAAGAAAAAAAGGATCTCACTACATTAAAAGTATTTAGTACTTATTTCTCATACAATACTTATTTACTTCCTCTAAGCCGCTATTATCAGCTAAAATAGTTATAGAAGCTTTACCTCTTTAATATGCTCATTAAAAATGATGAGACATCTATTCACTTGAACAGAAAGATAAACATCATGCCGAAAGGAAGCATCAACGATAGCTCATTGCCTATTGGCATGGTCATTACGAGAGGTCGCACTGCGAGAAACTGAGGTCAATGGACCTGAGCCATAAAGGGAGACTGAAAGCCCTGACTTCGACTCAGGTAGAAGAGGAGATCCCTACGATGATGAAAGAATCATTTTTTCAGCAGAGAGTAACTATTACACCCACTTGCCGAGCGTGTGGCAGTACCATGACTAATCAGACATCGTTTTGCGGGTACTGCGGGCACCCAAAGGAGAACTCAGTTGCCACAACCCAAATATCTATCAGGAACAAGCCAAGCACCCTCCCTCCTAGCATCCCTATGACAAGAGAGAAGACCTCTCATTTCAAAAACACCTACGCCATCATTGTCTTGATTATAGCAACCATTATTCTTGCTGTGAGTATTCTTCTGATTATCAATGTGCTTCACTGATCTGCATCTAGCTCAAAGTCGGTCTTCTTTAGCAATCTTGAAGACGAAGCAAGTCGATACACAGTCACAACCGTATTACACAGCATCTCAGGGAAGCCAATCAATGTACAAGCTCCCAGTATTGACGGTAACACTTTAAAGATCGTCTCTACACAGACCTATTTTCGTCGCGCTCTTGATAGCCCGCTTCCATTATCAGCTCTCCCTGCACAGCATGGCGATAAGCCTGCACCATCGCCTGTTGCTGAGCGGGAGACCATTGCTGCTCTACCGCCATCATGGCAGCAACCTCATCAACAATTCCTAGTCCTCGCTGCCAATCTTCAAGCACAATAGATGTGCGGCGTGCTAAAACGTCATAGGGCGTCATTGCCATCTCGTAGCGACAAGCATACACTACCTCAGCCCACACATACGGCAGATCAGCAATAAGCAGTTCGCCTAGCGATGCATCTTTCTCGATGAAATCCAGCAATTTATTGGCCTCGGTGCCATAACTTCGTCCCAGGTGCTCGATACTACGCTCAGAGAGTCCCAAGATGCTTCCTCTCTCCTGTAGAGCCTTTTTGGCAACCACCCAGCCCGCGCTGCCCTGTAGTGGCATTAGTTGCGTGGGATGAGTGACAGCTGCTTCATCACGTCTGCTCAGGACATCAACGGTATCCTGTGCCATGCGGCGATAGGTCGTCAACTTACCCCCCACGATGGAGACTAGGCCGGATGGATGCTGTAAGACTGCATGGGTACGCGAAAGTTGTGCGGTCGATTTGTGAGCACTACGCGATTTTAGCAGGGGGCGATAGCCCGCATAGACGCTGATAATATCATCTTCTGTCAGTTGCACCGCCAGGTAACGGTTGAGATATTGCAATAGATAAGCGATATCCTGCTGATCCGCTATAGGATGATCAAGATCACCCGCACCCGTATCTGTGGTACCCAAGATAGCACGCGCTTGCCACGGCGCAATAAAAAGGATACGCTTATCCTCGGTCTCCGGCAATACAATAACTTCATCCCCCAACTTGAGCTTCTCACGCGGCAAGACCAGATGTACGCCCTTACTTGGCTCTATCTGTACCTGTGCTTCTATACCAGTTAACGTCTCCACCTGCTCAGCAAATACTCCCGTGGCATTCACGATATGTCGAGCATGAATCAGAATCTGCTGACCATTGAGCGTATCACGCACATACGCAGCTCTGACTTTCCCACTGTCCATCAAGAAAGAGCTGACCTCAGTATAGTTAGTGATTGTGGCTCCATGCTGTGCCGCTGTACGCAGCAGGGTGATGGTCAGACGCGCATCATTGGTCTGCCCGTCATAATACATGAAGCCTTCTCTTAGCCCCTCGGTTTTCAAAGCGGGAGCCAGTTTCATTACCTGAGCGCGGCTTAGACGGCGGTGATGATAGCCATTCTGTGTTCCAGCCATCACATCGTAGGTCCAGAGTCCGGCATCCAGTAGCAGGCCTATCCCTACGCCGCCAGGTGTTGTGAACGGTAGTCCTACGGGATGACGATCGCCTCGGTAGATCGGCAGGACAAATCCGACTTGATGTACGAGAAACGGCGCATTGCGCAAGAGGATGCCACGCTCAACCAGACCTTCCTGTACAAGCGCAAAATCGAAACTCGGCAAATAGCGAATACCACCATGCACGAGCTTCGTTGACTTGCTACTGGTGCCACTGGCAAAGTCTGCCTTCTCGACCAGCGCAACTTTATAACCACGCGCGACGGCATCCAGCGCAACGCCCGCGCCCGTCACCCCACCACCAATCACTAACACATCAAAATGATGACTACCGAGATCACTCAGGTTCTGCATACGTACAACTGACGATAGTGGTTGCATACTGGCTCCCTAACACTGCCTGACTTATAGTTGTTCCCAATGTAACGAGCGCCCGACAGCTCGTTTCCAGCTAGCATAGAGAGCATCTCTACGCTCTACACTCATCTGTGGCTCAAACGTACGATCAACAGCCCAATGTTCAGCTACCTCTTGCGGACTACTCCAGAAGCCCACAGCCAAGCCAGCCAAATACGCAGCACCTAAAGCAGTGGTCTCCGCAACTTTTGGACGTTGCACAGGTACGCCAAGAATATCCGCCTGCAATTGCATTAGCAGGTTATTGACCACCGCTCCTCCATCAACGCGTAGAGCCTTCACATGTACTCCACTATCGCTCATCATCGCCTCCAATACATCACGCGTCTGGTAACACATGGATTCCAGAGTAGCACGAGCAATATGGGCGATCGTGGAACCGCGAGTCAGACCGACGATCGTACCACGAGCATATGGGTCCCAATAAGGAGCACCCAGACCGACAAATGCAGGCACGAGGAAGACCCCCCCATTATCAGGCACACTACTCGCTAACGCCTCCACGTCAGCACTGGCATGAATGGCCTTTAGATCATCGCGTAGCCATTGTACAGCGGCACCAGTGACAAAAATGCTTCCTTCCAACGCGTAAGTGAGTGTTGTTTTAGCAGGATTACCTAGCCCCCACGCCAACGTGGTGAGCAAACCATTCTGAGATGGCACCCCTTTACCGCCGGTATTCATGAGCATGAAGCAACCAGTACCATAGGTATTTTTCGCCATCCCAACCTCAAAGCAGGCCTGGCCAAAGGTCGCAGCTTGCTGATCACCTGCGTCACCCGCCATCTTGATGGGACCGCCGAAGAACCCAGGATCAGTCTCACCATAGACGGCACTCGATGGCATAACAGTGGGCAACATCGCACGAGGAATGCCCAGCTCATGCAAAATGACATCATCCCATTGCCCGCTATAGATATTGAAGAGCAACGTACGCGAGGCATTAGAATAGTCAGTGACATGCACACGCCCTTTAGAGAGACGCCACATCAAGAAGGTATCGACATTGCCAAAAAGCAGTTCCCCTCGTCCGGCCTTCGCACGCGCGTCAGGCACATGATCGAGAATCCACTTCACCTTTGTACCTGAAAAATAAGCATCCGTCACCAGACCAGTCCGCTCACGAATCTCCTTGTCGAACCCCTTCTCCTTCAACGCATCACAGATAGGAACAGTTAAACGGCTCTGCCAGACGATAGCATTACATACGGGTCTCCCACTGGTCTTATCCCACACAATCGTTGTCTCACGCTGATTGGTAATACCAAGCGCAGCAACGTCAGTCGCTTCAGCCCCCGCCTTATACAGAGCCTCCTGAGCTACGGCAAGCTGACTGGACCAGATCGCCTCTGGGTCATGTTCAACCAGGCCAGGAGACGGATAGATTTGCGGAAATTCCTGTTGTGCCACACTCACGATTGCACCATCATGATCAAAAACAATTGCGCGCGAACTACTCGTGCCTTGATCCAACGATAGGATATAACGTGTCATTATAAAACCCCTCTTCGTTGCTGTCTCCGTAATATCCAGTTTTGTTTGCAGTGAGATTATAGCATTTTCATCGGTAGATCAGAAGACCCCTTAATGCTCGCGGACCTCATTCCACTAAAAAAGAGAGCACGTAATAAGCTTTATCAGCAATTGCTGACAACAGCATTACGAACTCTCTTTAGACAAAAAAATAGCCTTAGAAGATTTATTGCCTTACTTTTACCACAAAATGTTCCCCCACACGCGCCCATGTATATTGTAACTCTAAATAGGTAGCAATGGGCTTATAAAGATCCCACAAAGCATCCGTGTCATCTCGTGATAAACCCAATATCGTCCTCACATCATCAGAAACCCAATCAGAAAGAGCGGCCTCCGCCTGAGCAGCATTGCCAGACAGAGCCAGCACTTGACCGCCAGCAGCCGCAAGATTGACACTCACCTCATGCAACATCTCAAATGCTCCCAAACCTCGAATAGGCTCCCAGCATGGTATCGCCTTTTCCCCAACAAACTCCACAAAATCAGTAGCAGATCCCCCCCGCGCTTTCGCATAGAGCAGTCCCGCTAGAGACATTGCCAGTAAATTCTGCTGAGCATGCACATACAAGTGTTCAGGTGCTAAATCTAGTTGTAACATGTCATGTCCCTTTTTCATGTTATATTCAGCATTATCAATCTAACAACGACAAAATATATGAACTTATCGGATCGGAGACCATCATACAATAAAATAGACCGCTTGCCTATTAACTATGCATAAAAAAACCGACTTGACAGAGAGAAACAGCCTCTTTGTGCATTGCAAATGCGCTTCTCATGCAGAAATATCTTGTTAATGAAAGACATAGATCGCTAATAGTTCAGTATGCAAATAACTTTCCTCATACGTGCTCATAGATATAGCACACTGCTGCAATACAGCAGTGGTTATTATCGAATTTTAACTGGCATGACGCTTTACCAATCATGCCACAAGTGAAAGGGAAAATTGTGTATGAGCCAAGAGAAAGAAAAAGAGCAATATCAACCATACAAGCCAGAAGAGCCAGTCGATCCAGCGACGCGGCAGAAGCAACAGCAGGAAATTCGTGATGCCTCCAAGCGCGCAGCTCAGCAGATGGCTGCTGAAGATCTCGGAGATGATAAACCCATCAGCCGCGAGCAAGCCGAACAAGAAATGCATGAGGCAGCACGCAAAGTACAGCCTGAAAAAAAGAAAAACAAGTAGCTCTATACAGAACAGTTCAGGCATATGCTGTTTGAACTGTTCTTATGCTATAATAAGGTCATAGTTGCTATCTCCACACACACAAAACTCCTACTAGGCAGCACAAGCTATTGCAAGAACAGCTTATTCTTCATTATACTAGCGAGAAACACGAATTACATATTTATCACAAGATGACAGGTTTCTTGCTCAGGAGCATGGACGTATTCTACTGATATACCTTTCAGACCTACTAAAATTTGCTTGTAGCTGCTATATCAGTAGCTTCTCCATTTACCTATATATTTTTGTGCATACTGCATAAATTATTGCCATAGAAATTAGTCACATTGAACAAAAACCCCTTTACTTTTGGCCATGATCACGTGTATAATAGTAATGCGATAGAAAAACTAAGCTGTTTATCTCTTTGTAGAGAATCGTGAGTTAGTGATTAGAAGATTCAAGGAGGAAAGTACATGAATAAGATTGACCATGCGAAGATTGGGCGCTACCAGTCTTGGATCGAAAATGGAACACTTAAATTGTATTGTCATCAATTTGGTGCTCCTAGTGGTTTCAGTTGCAGTATGAGTGCTGAAGAGGCCAAAGGCTTACTAGACCTACTCTCACGGCACCGTGAAGATATTGACCGTGCACTTACTGTCAACGAGCAAGAACACCGTGCCCCTAGCTATGCAAGCCATTACTAGTTAAGCAGAAACAAAAACGCTACGTGCTAGCGAGATCGATGGGAGTTCCAATCCGATCTGCGCTAGCCCGCAGCGTTTTGCTTGTTCTATTACTCTATCATAGAGAGGCGCGCCTGGCAGGACTTGAACCCGCAACATCTTGATCCGAAGTCAAGTGCTCTATCCATTGAGCTACAGACGCAACACGGCTATTCTCCCACACCGAGCAACATTTGTCAATAGCCATATCACTGCATCACCGCTAGAGTGCACATCATTTTTTGCATGGTTGCGCCAGAGATTGGTTCCTACGCAACTTTGCTGATTGAGCAGAGTGACTCTTGAGTGCGAACGAGAATGACTAGCCATGACGCGCCAATTCTTGCCGTTGCTCAAGACTCGTCATTTCAAGAATCAGCAAAGCTGCGTAGGAACCACACGATTTTGCAATCGAGCGCAGGAGGGAGACAATTTTGCAAAAGCTCACGCTCAGTTTGCAAAATCGTGTGTGGCACCCGAGGACACTCGTCACGCCTTATGAAACTCGATTGCGTAACGAGGCCTCACTACTCACTTCGCCAATACCCTCCAACCTCCACCCATTCCTCCGCCCCAGGCCACGGCGGCATCGTCGTAATCACAATACACAGCGGCACATCACCAGTATTGCGAAACTGAAAATGCGTATGCGTCGGAATTGTCAGGCACACGCCAGGAAAAATATCCACCACCGTCTCCTGCTCCCCATCCTTCCGCCAGATCTGGCCCTGCCCCTGAATACAATACCAGATCTCCTCGATAGTCTTATGCACACCTGCAATAGACGTAGCATGTGGTTGCAACGTGCAATGACATACACCACCCCGCTCCATATCGAGTAACAAGCGAATTTCTGAACCATCGGGCGCTCTCACATCCATTTCTTTCGGTGTTTGTCTTGTTTGCATATAGCTGGGATTGTTCATATCGATCTTCCTTTAATGTTAGAAGAAAAATGTAGACGCGCAATTTATTGTGCTATGCGTGCCAACAACCACTCGTAGCTGCGCAATTTATTGCGCCTGTTTTCTCTCTTTGTGATCCTATCACAATTTATTGCGCAACTCATGTAGACGCGCAATTTATTGTGCTATGCATACCAACAACCACTCGTAGCTGCGCAATTTATTGCGCCTGTTTTCTCTCTTTGTGATCCTATCACAATTTATTGCACAACTACGGCTCTCCTCGGTACAAAAAAAGACGTGCCTCCCTTATGCTGAATTAATTGACGGCTCAAGTTGCCGTGTGTATACTGCATATTGTGGCACTAGTATATCGTTTGTAGTCATTCACTATCTACAACAATATCAGAACAGATTCCCTCCACCCTACAATAAGCGTACCGGCCTATAACGAGCGTACGTACCATTGTGGGGGCAATCCCTTGTGGGTTTGCCCTGGGTGGCCTTATTTGACCGGTCTTGTCCCTTGTGGTTGCCCTGCGGCGACTCAGTACAGCATAGAAGAGGAAACAATGCCAACACGTGACGATGCATATACACTGATGACCAGCCATGTCAAAAATGAGAACCTGCAAAAACATATGCTTTCAGTAGAAGCGGCTATGCGCGCCTACGCAAGAAAATATGGCGAAGACGAAGAATTATGGGCCATCACCGGCCTCTTGCACGATTGCGATTATGAAGAATATCCCGACCTCAAGGAGCACACTCAGGTTGCGGCACGCTGGCTAGAGGCAGCTGGCTATGATCCACGCATCATTTACGCCATCCTGGCTCATAATGATCTCAACCTACAAACTCACCCACGTAACAACCTGCTCTCTAAAGGTTTATATGCTTGTGACGAAATTACAGGTATGATTACTGCCACAGCACTCGTACGCCCCAACCGCAGCATCATTGGCCTTGAGGTCTCATCCGTGCGCAAAAAGATGAAAACGAAAGGCTTTGCCGCCGGGGTAAACCGCGAAGATCTCGTAAAGGGCGCTGCGGCATTAGCAGTCGAGCTAAACGAACATATCGCCTTCGTGATTCAGGCTATGTCCAGCATTGCTGATACCCTGGGCTTGGCAGGAAAAACTACTCTATTGACAGTGGAAGGGCGATAGTATAGTATATAGCAGGCATACAGGTTTAGTAAAAGAAAAGAGAAGATTATCTATGAGCTTTCAACTTCCAGACCCAACAACAGCATTTGGCGAACGCGTTGCGCGTCGCTTGCGTGACGAACACCTAATATGGCTAACCACCGTTGATACAAAGGGCATGCCGCAACCAACACCAGTCTGGTTTTTATGGGATGAAGCCAGCTCGACTTTTCTCATCTATAGCCAAAATGAGGCCAAACGCCTGGCACATATCCAGCAGAACCCCAAAGTGGCCCTCAATTTTGACGGGGATGGCTCAGGCGGCAACATCATTGTCTTTACTGGTCTAGCGGAGACCAGTACCACTGATCCGGCTGTGGATCAAATGCCCGCCTATCTGGAAAAGTATCACGATGCCATTGCACGTCTCTTTACGGTTCCACAGAATTTCGCAGCGATGTACTCGGTTGCCTTGCGTATCCATCCCCATGCCGTTCGCGGTCATTGAGCCAGAAAAGCCTGCAACTCCTCCTAGACGCTGGCGCACACATACAGCAAGAGGTCCGAGATATCGGTGGGGGGATGCTGATTGCGTTGATAAAGGACGCAGATGGTAACATCACTGGGCTTATGCAGTCACCTTAATGTACATCTCACCATGCTGCTGGTGGAATATGGAGTACGATCCTTGTCTCAAAAATGTCTCCCAGATATTCTGAGATAACTCACCCACAGGGTAATTGTGCAATCTCCACCAGCAGCATGGTGGGGATGTACACACCTTGCTGCTCGGCATTGTTCCAGCCCGCCAGGGTTTTTATTTACAACTCTCCATTCCAGCGGCTCATTTCTATTTCCCAAAAACTACTGAAACGCCCACTCATCCGTTTGAACCATGCTATGGCCGTTTTGTGCGCGCTTTTCATCATCCTCATCTGCGTCTTTTTCCACTTGGAAAGCATCGCTGTTTTCGGGCAATGGAGCCGTCTTGAGCCACTCAAAGACTGAAGCGATCAGAATCAGGTCCTTGTTGCGCGTTGCATGTTGGAAGGATGCCTGGCTCAGTTGTCTTCTTGAGTGTCCAGTGACCTCGGCAATCTCGTCTAAGCTGGCCGATTTCGTGCCCTTTTCAAGCCACTCAGCTGCGACCTTGGGATAGCGTTTCACAACCTCCATGACCTCACGCAGGGCTTGCATTTTGCCCGTTTTCTGGCTCACTGAAACATCGCTCCTTTCCCTATTTTTGAGCGCCGTCAGAATACCGCTCTGCGAGCGTGGTTGCAGCTCGCTCGTATCCGGCAGTTTTTGTTGCCCCGCTAGCAATGACGAAGTACTCTCCTGTTGCTCTGCGGTTTGCCACCACCAAGCGTCCTGCACGGGCGGCATCGTCACTTGCTGCTGCACGTCTTCTAGACGCCGCTGTAATTCCTCGATGCGCGGCTCGTACATAGCTTTCAACTGTGTGGTAACGCTGGCAATGACGATATCCGCTGAGAGGGGTTTCTCCCAGAACCAGCGGAAGGATTTGGCCCACTGCCCCTTGCGTAGACGTTGATTAGCACGCATCTGAGCCTGAATCGTCAAAGCACGCAACTCCTCATCAACCTGCTTTTGCAGGTAAGTGTTACGGATCTGCAAGATATTGAGCCGCTTTTTCTCATCAGCTTCATATTCGTCCTCATTTAAGCTATCTAGCGGTCGCACATTAATGATCAATTCTGCGGCAATAGACATCATGATAACAAACAGTGGAAATGATGCCAGTACATACGGTGAAGATACTTGCACCCACAGTGGTGCATGAGGCAAAACAATGTGTGCATCAAAATCGTTGAGTGAAATAGCTAAATTGGCAAAGGTCGATGTCGCACAGCAAATAGCAATAAACGCGAGAAATTGCCGTGCACGTAGCTCTTCGCCGCGATAGCGTGCTTCTAGCATAGCTTGTATGAGAACGATCGTCACCAGGTCCAGGAAGAATGAGACGGCAAATCCCAGATATTGGGCCACTACCGGGACATCACGACCATTCCCTGTAATGCCGAAGAAAATACCAGCATGTAGGATAGAGACAGCCATGAAGACGAGGTTGACGGACCAGAAAAAGCCGGTGCGCGTCATTACCCTTGCGTGCAGTTGAGCCAGCGACTTCCCAATTGCATTCATATGCCTGATGACTACAACGAGGATAGCGACGCTGAAGACAGTAGCGACGACACCAGACGAAATATAAGGGTTAATCAGGTATGGGACAATATTCATCACCAATCGATCTCCTACTCCATTATTTGATTTTCTGCTGCTATCTTCAGGCAGGGTTGTCTAAAGATTCAGACTCGTCATCCCTCTTTCTCGGCTCAATATCCTCTGGAATAGCAGGATTGATGAAGCCGATGAGCAATCTGATAATACCAATGATGACGATCAATGCGCCCAGTCCGACGAGCAACCCCTCAGTGCTATTGACTGTATTCAGAGCCAGACCAGCGCCTACCAAGAGAAGTCCTATTCCAATGGCGACCAGTCCGCTTACTGTATATCTGCTCGATTTTCTCCGTAGGGCCTCTTCAAAAACCCTCTGCCGTGACATCCTGCTTCTTTCCTCAGACATCCTGGCCTTCCTTTCGCCTGCTCTGTAAACAACTTGCCTGTACTTTCTCTGCCTGCACCACTGAGAGCTTGCTAGCTTCCATTATACGCCAGGGATCGTTGAGCAGCAATGAGTCATAGGACCATGGGTGTAGATGTATAAGCAATCATCAATATATCTACACCCGCTTTGTTACTTGCGATTGCACTAGAAAAGAGATAATTGCTGAGGGGGTGGTTCTTCCCGCTTCTTCGTGGGTTCTATAAGTTTCGATGACCCTTCAGTGGCCACGCGATCAGCCTCGGCAATAACCAGGGGAATCTTCTTAAAGTCTTCGCGTATCACATTTTTCAGGCTCGTCTGATGCAGACCAGCGGCGGGGTGATACATTGCAATACAAACATAGCCCTCTTTTTTGCGTGCCCGACCATGGATGGCGCTGATCTTCTCATTGCCGAAGAACTTGACCATTGAGTAACGGCCTAATGTGACTACAACACGCGGTTTAATGGCAGCTATCTGTCGATCAAGATAATCGTTGCACGCATCAATCTCTTCCGGTAGCGGATCACGATTATTGGGTGGACGACATTTCACTACATTGGTGATAAAGACATCTGATCGTTTGAGATTAATACTTGCCAGCAGTTCATCCAGAAATTGTCCAGCCGGACCAACAAATGGCCGTCCTTGTTGATCTTCGTGGAAACCAGGTCCCTCACCAATAAATAAGATCTTCGCGTCCGTTTTGCCCTCACCGGAAACTGCTCTGGTCCGACCTTTACAGAGATTACACTTTGAGCAGGTGGAAGCCTCTACAGCGATCTCTCTCAGTAGTTCCTCCGACGACATAACTTCTTTACCCCTTTTCATTAAAATTGCTCTACGCAGCAGTTTTGCTAATTTGACCCTTACAGCAAAGAAAGGGCGACTATGAGCACCCCCCTACAATGCCACACATATGGAGCCATGGTAGGACAACAATTGCTCATAGTCGCCCAAATCTCAACAAATCTACAATTGACTACCAGCGACGCTCTGGGGGCCGCTGACCGAAGCCACTATCCCGGCGGGGACCACCAGGGCCACGGTTCGGGCCTCCTGGTCCCATCGGACGGCGCTGACCAAAGCTACCGCGATCGCCATAACTACCGCGATCACGCATACCGCCACTACTCTCGCGGTCATTATAGCCGCCACGATCACGACCACCACCATAGCCACCACGATCATTATAACCGCCAGGACCACGACTAGGCATCGGCTCACGATCACGTCCTGGGCCACCATAGCTACCGGGAGGGCCTCCACGACTAGGACCGCCACGACCAGGGCCACGGTTGCCCACGCGATCACTATCCATCTCGGCTTGAGATGGCATTTCACCGCTCAATGCAGCGCGACGTGATAGATTGATACGTCCCTGAGCATCGACCTCGATCACCATGACCGTAATCTCATCGCCGACAGAGACCACATCCTCCGGTCGCATCACCTGATAATCGGCTAACTGCGAGGTACGTACCAGTCCCTCTTTGCCCGGCAGAATTTCGACGAAGCAGCCAAAGTCAACCAGACGACGCACTGTGCCCGTATAGATGCGACCAACCTCGACCTCTTCAGTCAAAGCACGTACAGCATCCAGCGCGTGCTGCATCGACTCGCCAGAAGTCGCCGAGATATTGACTGAGCCATCGTCTTCGATGTCAATCTTTGCGCCGCTCTCCTCCTGAATCTTGCGGATCGTCTTGCCACCTGGTCCAATGACTGCGCCGATCTTATCAGGGTTGATCTTGATCGTCTGAATACGGGGCGCGAACTCCGAGAGATCTTCGCGCGGAGCCTCAATCGTGTCAAGCATCTTCTGTCCATATGGAGCGCTGTTACTCCATCTGCCGTGCCTGCAACCTTGAAGTCCATATCACCCAGCGCATCTTCAATACCCTGAATATCGCTGAGCACCGCCCACTTACCAGCACGCGAGCCATCACCCGTCACTAGTCCCATAGCGACACCAGCAACTGGCGCATGAATGGGAACACCCGCATCCATCAGAGCCAGCGTGGTACCACACACAGAACCCATGGAGGTCGAGCCATTAGAAGAGAGTATATCAGAGACCGAGCGGATTGTATAAGGGAACTCGTCCTGCGGAGGAAGTACCGCCGCTACGGCGCGCTCCGCCAGAGCACCATGCCCAATCTCACGACGACCAGGACCGCGCAAAGGCTTACTCTCACCAGTGGAGAAAGGTGGGAAGTTGTAATGGTGCATAAAGCGCTTATTTTCGCTGCGCCCCAGACCATCCAGCACCTGCTCATCACCAGGCGAGCCAAGCGTCACTACACTCAGCACCTGCGTCTGTCCACGCGTGAAGAGAGCAGAACCATGAGTACGTGGTAGCAAGCCAACCTCGCAGCTAATTTGGCGGATCGTCTTGAGATCGCGTCCATCAGGGCGCTGACCTTGATCCAGAATGGCATTGCGCACATACGACTTTAGCTCTGTCTCATAAAACGTAATCAGATCTTTCAAGCGATCAGGATACTGCGTCCCAAGCTCAGTCACCAGTTCATCTTGCACGTGATTTAAAGCAGCAGACCGCGCAGCCTTATTAGCATTACTTACAGCGGCCTCAAAGCGAGGAACGACAAACTCGGAGACCTTGGCATGCAACTCCTCATCGACCACCGGCGGCGTGAAGGTACGCTTCACCACACCTACAGCCTGTACCAGCTTCTCCTGCATCTTAATAATTTCTTGCAGAGCCTCTTGACCGAAGCGCACAGCCTCCAGCATCAACTCTTCAGGAAGTTCCCTTGCACCAGCTTCCACCATCATCACAGCATCAGCGGTACCAGCAATCGTCAGATCGAGCTTGCTGCGTGCCGCCTGCGACTCCACAGGATTAATAACTAACTGATCATCGATGTAGCCGACACTGACAGCACCGACTGGTCCATAGAACGGAATATCTGACAGGCTGAGGGCGGCAGAAGCACCGACAATGCCCATTATGTTGGGATCATTCTCCTGATCTACCGAAAGCACAGTAATAATGATCTGGACATCATTGCGATAACCTTTGGGAAAGAGAGGGCGGAGAGGACGATCAGTAAGACGGCTAGCGAGGATAGCATGTTCAGTAGCTCGGCCTTCGCGTTTGATAAAGCCACCGGGGATCTTCCCTGCGGCATACATACGTTCTTCAACATCAACGGTTAAAGGGAAAAAGTCAATGCCTTCACGAGGCTCATCGCTGCCAACCGCAGTTGCCAGGATAACGGTATCGCCATAGCGCACCAGAACTGCGCCATTACTTTGTTCTGCCACGCGACCGGTCTCAATGCTCATGACCCGATTCCCGATGACAGCTTCTTGACGGTGAATCATATTTCCTCCGACTATAGGCACCCTATTATGTAAAATTGTCTGAATCCTCGTCTAGAGTCTTTCACATCCTATGGTTTTGCAGGGTGCAATTATTCTTCTAATAGAACCATGCGTGTTTCCTTCGATCTCATCCTTGCGTCAGTTACCAACGTGTGTGGAGCATCCCCTGTGTCTATCTTCTTTCGTTCGTTTCTTCCCGTTCTTCAACACAATGTACTCAATTCAGTCTAGTGGAGAAAAATGGAGCAGCGGTCGAGCATCATATACGTACGGCACGTGCTAGATTGCCGCCCCAGCGTGCCGACCGCATCCACAACAACCTATGACTAGTGGCGCAGGCCAAGCTTAGCGATCAACGCGCGATAGCGGTCTGGGCTTTTCTTACTCAGATATGCAAGCAAACGTCGGCGCTGTCCAACGAGCATCATCAGGCCCCGGCGAGAGTGGAGGTCATGCTTATGGATCTTGAGATGTTCAGTTAGCTGATTGATACGCCGAGTCAAGACGGAAACCTGTACCTCAGGCGAACCAGTGTCAGTCTCGTGCACACGAGCATTTTCAACGACGGCAGACTTCTCTTCAACAGTTAAAGCCACGCTTCTAAATCACCCCCTGTTTGTAGGATAGACTAAACTATTATATGCAAAGCATTATAACATGGATGGTGCGAGGACGCAACGCACCCCTGACCCTTGCCATAAATTTTTCATGAACAAAGTCAGGGTGTCCCTCTTTAGCAGAGGGAAGTTCTCTGCACTCCTTTTTTCTTGCCGCCTCCGGCGGCCAAAGCGATAATTTGGAAAATTTGGGGACACCCCAAACCCCGCCAGATGGCTTCGCCCCCTGGACCCCCGCTTAACACGCGTGCCTACGGGGGTCCAGGGGCGCGGCCCCTGGCGGGGTTTCAGGGGTGTCCCCTGATCTTCCCCCTCTCCCCGCCCCCGCAGGGGGCGAGGCATTTACTTAATTGTCACCTTTGCGCCAACCTCGGCCATTTTAGTAGCGATCTTCTCAGCCTCTTCTTTGGAGACGGCTTCTTTGATCGGTTTGGGGGCCTCATCGACGACTGCCTTCGCCTCTTTCAGACCCAGGCCGGTCAGTTCGCGTACGACTTTGATGACATTGATCTTGTTGGGACCAATTTCGGTCAGGATGGCATCGAACTCGGTCTTCTCTTCGACGGGTGGGGGTGCTGCTTCAGTAACAGCGGCAACTGGGGCAGCGGCAGCAGCCACCGGGGCAGCGCTAACACCCCACTTGTCCTGTAGGGTCTTCGTCAATTCAACCAGTTCGAGTACGTTTAACTTTTCAATCTCTGCAATAATTTCTGCAACAGCCATGGTATTTTCCTCCTCTTATGCTTCGGCGGTTTCTCCGCCGTTCAATTGATCAGCACGTGCTTGCAGCACATAACATAAATCGCGTAACGGGGCACTCAACAAACTATAGGTCGTGGCAAGCGGTCCCTGGATGACTCCAACAACCTGAGCCTTGGCATAATCCTTGCCACCAAGCATCTTACCAAGGTCCTGTACCTGCTCGGCACTCAGTGAACGACCACCGAGGATGCCAGATTTAAGCACAGCTACTTTAGAAGTGCTGATGTAGTCTGCAACTGCTTTCGCCGCTGCTACTTCGTCATCATAACCAAAGGCTACCGCTGTCTGGCCTTGAAAGATGTTCTTGTCTACGCCTGTCATGTTATTGCGCTCGGCGGCAATACGCAGGAGCGTATTTTTAGCTACCTGGAATTCCAGCTTCGCGGCGCGCATCTTATGACGTAGCTCGTTCATGTCCTTCACAGTGAGACCCTGTGTCTGTACCAGGATCGCAACCGAGGCACGACTGAGCTTATCTGTTAAGTCCTCAATCTTTTCCGCCTTCTCTTGTGTAGGCATGGATGCACTCCCTCCTTTCTGAGTGAGGATATTGAACATTAGAAAAGCCTCTGGTGTGAACCAGAGGCCGAGGAGAGATCTGATACTCCATACCCTGCCCCTCGCCGCAGGCCGTTTCGTCTACCATTGTAGGGGCCATCCCTTGTGGTTGCCCTGCGGCGGGGGCAGAGTATAGAGTTATGTATATCCCCTCGGCAAGCCAGAATGAGTATGATTATCCTGTTTAGATGCCATCTCTGGCATACTTGCTGTCTTCGGTTGGTTGGTGGCGCGATAAAGTGCGCAACTACGATTTTAAACGGCGCGGCGCGTCACCAATAGAGTTATAAACCGTGCGTCTACGGTTTGAGTGCCAATGCAGCTGGAACGTCCAGGCGAATGCTAGGCGACATCGTTGATGTAAGCACGACACTCTTCACATAGGTGCCCTTCGCACCGGAAGGACGAGCACGTATCACAGAATCGATGATCGATGTGATATTTGAGAGTAACGCTTCGTCGCTAAATGACAACTTGCCAGCTGGAATGTGCAGCAGCGAGGTCTTGTCAACCTTAAACTCAACACGGCCAGCCTTCACGTCACGAATAGTCTTAGCGAGATCAAAGGTAATAGTACCAGCTTTTGGACTGGGCATCAAGCCACGGGGTCCCAGTTTCTTACCGAGACGGCCAACTTTACCCATCACATCGGGAGTCGCAATGGCGACATCAAAACCGAGCCAGTCGCTTTCGATCTGCTTGATAAGATCATCGAGACCAACGAAGTCCGCACCAGCTGCCTCTGCTTCAGAGACTTTTTCGCCCTGTGCGAAGACTAGCACCTTCATTTCTTTACCAGAGCCAGCTGGCAACATCGCCACACCACGCACCATCTGGTCTGCGTGACGCGGGTCAACACCGAGCTTCATATGAACTTCAACGGTTGGATCAAACTTTACGTAATTAAGTTTCTTGAGGAGAGATACGGCTTCCGTAGGTTGATACAGCTTATCATGTTCCACCAGCTGATCAACCTCACGATACTTCTTGCCATGCTTTACAGTCATCTATATGCCCTCCTTGAGGCAAAACCCACAGTGACTTTCGGGCTTCTGCTTCGCGCGATAAATCACGCAACTATGCGATGGTGATGCCCATACTGCGGGCGGTACCTTCAACTGTACGCTCAGCGGCCTCAATATCGTTCACATTGAGGTCCTTCATCTTTAACTCAGCAATTTCACGCAGTTTTGCACGTGAGATCGAGCCGACCTTATTCTTATTAGGAATCGCCGATCCCTTCTCAACGCTCGCGGCACTCTTCAACAAGTCAGAGACGGGCGGCGTTTTCGTCACAAACGTAAATGAACGATCTTCGTAAATCGTAATATCAGCCGGGATAATCATACCCGCCTGATCAGCGGTACGTGCGTTGTATTCCTTACAGAACATCATGATATTGACGCCGTGAGGACCAAGCGCGGTACCAATCGGGGGTGCAGGATTTGCCTTCCCCGCAGGAATCTGTAGACGCACTACAGCCTTAATACGCTTTGCCATAACTAGTAAAACTCCTCAAGAAACTTCTCAGCTTTATATTTTCTCAACCTGAAGGAAATCCAGCACTACAGGGGTTTCACGACCGAAAAATGAAACCAGTACCGTTACCTTGTTGCGGTCCATGTTCAGATCACTGACCGTGCCGATAAAATCAGCGAATGGGCCATCGATAACGCGTACACTCTGGCCTTTCGAGAAACTGACCTTTGCTTTAGGTTTTTCAGATTCTTTTGTCACCTGCTTCAGAATTGACTTAATTTCGTGTTCCTGTAAGGGAACCGGTCGTGTACCTGAACCAACAAAGCTTGTAACACCAGGGGTGTTCCGTACGACATACCAGGCTTCATCGCTCATGATCATCTCTACTAGCACATAGCCAGGAAAGACCTTTCGCTGCACCGTGCGGCGTTGTCCCTGTTTAATTTCCACCTCTTCTTCCATTGGCACGATGATGCGAAAAATCTTGTTACGCATATCCATCGAGGCAATACGAGCTTCAAGGTGACTCTTTACTTTATTCTCATAACCTGAATATGTATGAATAGCGTACCAGGTGCGCTCACTAGTGTTCGATCCAGGCTGTTCATTTTGACTGGCATGTTCAGTAACCATGGAATTTCCCCTTCACGGTTTCCAGGTGGTGAAGCTATCAACTACCGCGCCCAACAATAAGAAGGAAAAGACGATACAGTCCAAAGTCAGCCGCCGCAAGCATCGCACCAATTACCAGTGATATGATAATCACGGCTATCGTCATGTTCCGTGCTTCCTGGAAAGTGGGCCATGTTACTTTGTGACGGAGTTCGTAATAAGCATCAAGTGCGAAGCGCCCAATGTTATTATTGCGCAAACGCTTCATCAGAGAGGAAGAGCCTTTGGCGTCTCTTCGTATAGCCTTAGTTTCCTGCTTTGGCTGCTCTTTCTGTTCCTTGCGCTCGTTGCGTACCGGCTGCTCTTTTGTTTTCACATTCCTGACTGGCTGTTCTTTATCGCTCGCGCTAGCTTTTAGATCGGCCATCTGGCTGCGGCTGGTACTCTTCTTTTTTTCGGCCATTTTGCTTGCCACGTTCAACCTTTCTCGATCAGTAGCGATCGTAGACTAGTACAACAGTACATATTGGCGCAATGAATTGCGCGGCTACGAACAATTGTACCCTACAATCTACTTGGTTTCACGATGTGGCACATGTACGCGACAGGTAGTGCAAAACTTACGAAATTCCAGACGCTCTGGATTGTTCTTCTTGTTTTTAGAGGTAGTATAGTTGCGGCTTTTGCAGGTTGTGCAAGCCAGCGTCACCACTATACGATTCTCTTTGCCTTTACTCGCCATTTTTTTCTCCTCAGGCTTGGCTTGCCGTTACTGAAGATAAACGATAACCGTTTGTGAAAGAGCGCTGGGCGCATGTGGTAGTGCGCCCACGCCAACGTTTCTTATGCGACTTATGCCAAGACCTGGGTGCAGATACCAGCCCCCACGGTACGGCCACCTTCGCGGATAGCGAATTTGACGCCTTCTTCCATAGCTACAGGCTGGATCAGCTCCACCGTCATCTCGATGTTATCCCCCGGCATGACCATCTCGACGCCATCCGGCAGCTTGATAGATCCGGTCACGTCGGTGGTACGCACGTAGAACTGCGGACGATAGCCATTAAAGAAAGGAGTATGGCGACCACCCTCCTCTTTGGAGAGCACATAGACCTGCGCCTTGAAGTTCTTGTGCGGCTTGATCGAGCCGGGCTTAGACAAGACCTGCCCACGCTCAATATCCGCACGCTCAACACCACGCAGCAGACAGCCAACGTTGTCACCCGCTTGACCCTGATCGAGTGT
>VBJK01000112.1 GCA_005879655.1 Chloroflexota bacterium
GTACTTTGCAAGTGTGCTGGATGGTTTCGTCGTCTTTGTGTTTATCGCTCTGATCGTTTTCGCTATACGTCGCGGTATCTTCCGTCCCAAACAGCTTACTAGCTTCCTGCATGGCCCCTGGGATGGTTTTATCATTCTTGGGCTGATCTTTCTCGTTATCTTCACGCTGGCATTCGTGGAAGGCTTTCAGTATGCAGTTAGCCAGGAATGGACCCCTATCGGAGCATTCCTCGGCCCCTTGCTCGCCAGCGCAGGACCACAGGTTGCACTCGCTGGCTACCGCGTCTCCTGGTGGCTGCATATGTTCACCGTCCTGGGCTTCCTGATCTACCTGCCACGCTCCAAACACCTGCACCTGCTGGCAACACCCTTCAATGTCTTCTTTAGCAACTATCAGCCAAAGGGCGCTTTACCTATGCTAGAGAACATCGAAGAACGTGAAGATTATGGTGTCTCTAAAGTGGAGCAATTTACCTGGAAACAGTTGCTGGATGGCTACGCCTGTACCGAATGCGGACGCTGTAATACCGTCTGCCCGGCGATGAATACTGGCAAACCGCTCTACCCAAAAGAGATTATCCTGGGCGTCAAAGAGGAGCTTTTCGAGCGCAGCGATGAGATTCTGAGCGACAATACCATTTTCAGCAAACTCGGTCTCGTTAAGCTCAAGACAGATGAAACAGAGACTGAGCACCAGCCGATGATCGGTGGCACGATCTCGAAGGAAGCTCTGTGGTCTTGCACCAGCTGCATGGCCTGTATGGAGATCTGTCCCGTCGCCATCGAACACGTGCCCAAGATCATAGATATGCGCCGCTCGCTCGTCATGGAGGAGAGTGAATTTCCACAGGAAGTTACTTCGCTCTTCAACAATATTGAGCGCAACGGCAATCCCTGGGAAATTAGCAATGATACGCGCGCCGAATGGGCGGCAGAACTTGCCGTACCGCTGATGGGCGAAAATCCCGATGCGGATGTCCTGTACTGGGTCGGCTGTATGGGTTCATTCGACTTGCGTAACAAGAAGGTTTCCACCGCAGTGGCAAAAATTTTGCAAGCGGCAAAGGTCAATTTTGCGATTCTTGGTCCCGAAGAGACCTGTACCGGTGATCCTGCACGCCGCATCGGTAACGAGTACTTGTGGCAGACGCAGGCTCAACAGAATATCGAGACACTCAATAACTACGGGTTCAACCTTGCTGGGCAGGAAAATGGACATGCAAGCCATAACGGCCATAGTACGGATACAACTAAACATCGTACTATTATTACTGCCTGCCCACACTGCTTCAACACAATCAAAAACGAGTATCCACAACTGGGCGGCAATTACGATGTCGTGCATCATACCGTCTTCATCGAGCAGCTCATGTCCAAAGGAGAAATCACGCTACCAGAGGGCTTTGATAAGCGCAAACTCACGTATCATGATCCTTGCTACATCGGACGCTACAACGATGTGTACGACGAGCCACGCCGTGTCCTCACTGTGCTGAATAACAATGTCACAGAGATGCGGCGCAATCGCAATAAGAGCTTCTGCTGTGGTGGTGGCGGTGGCCGTGCATGGATGGAAGAGAAGGTCGGTAAACGTGTCAACCAGACACGGGTCAACGAGGCGCTGGAAACGAATGCCGAAGTACTCGCCGCTTCCTGCCCCTTCTGCATCACGATGTTTGAAGATGGCGTTAAAGGCATCGAGGCCGAAGAAAAGCTCAAAATAGAGGATATCTCAGAGATTATCGCTAGCGCGATCGAAAAATAGCAGAGATGGTGCACAGGTGCCTCTCACACGAACAAAGCTGGCCGGGAGAAGACCCGGCCAGCTTTGTTCGTGTGAGAGGCACCTGTGCACGATAGAATAAACGCATAAAAAAGCTCTAACATGGCCAACAGTACAGCTTCTCATGCACTTCCATTTATGTTAGAATATCTCAGATGCCCCCGTATAAATCCATGCTGCGAACGAATAAGGTATCATAAGGTTGGTAACATATGTCAGGTTTCATATGGGTCGAAATTATCATTGTTTTTGCGCTCATTATCGCCAATGCGTTTTTCGCCGCTTCCGAAATCGCCATCGTCTCCGCGCGCCGTAGCCGCTTACAGCAAGATGCAGACCATGGCCGCAAAAGCGCAAAACAAGCATTAGAACTGGCAGAGCATCCCGATCGCTTTTTGGCAACGGTACAGGTAGGCATCTCGTTAATCAGCACGCTTGCCGCAGCTTTCGGCGGCGCGAGTATCAGCGAACCATTAGCGCAGTGGATCAGAACGTTTCCCATCCTAGCCCCCTACGCCAATACATTAGCACTCGGTAGCGTTGTCATATTGATTACCTATTTTTCTCTCGTCCTGGGTGAGCTAGCGCCTAAGCGTCTGGCGCTGCAATCAGCCGAACGGATCGCGAATGCTGCTGCGCCTTTTATGCTGACGCTCTCACGGATAGCTCGTCCAGTTGTCGCCTTTCTCACATTCTCAGCAGATACCGTCCTGCGCTTGCTTGGCCAGAAACGCGCGCATAAGCTAGAAGTGACGGAAGAGGACATCGTCTATCTCGCCCGCGAAGGCGCAGTCAGTGGCAATGTCGAGACCACCGAAGAAGAGTTTATTAACCGCGTCTTTCGTTTCACCGACCGTACCGTCAGTAGCGTTATGACACCCCGTTCAGAGATAGTGGCCATTGAGGTTGGCACCCCGTTCGCAGCAGTCATCGAGACCTTCCTCACCTCTGGCTATACACGTCTCCCCCTCTATGAAGGAGTATTGGATAACATCATCGGTGTACTTTACGCGAAAGATTTACTGCGCGCTCACATCGAAGACAATATTGATCTGGTGAAAGTCGCTCGTCCTCCTTTTTTTATTCCTGAATATCAGCACGTCGATGACCTGCTGACCACCTTCCGCCGCCGGGGTATCCATATGGCTATTGTCACCGATGAGTACAGCCAGATGGCAGGACTAGTTACGCTCGAAGATGTACTAGAAGAACTGGTTGGCGAGATTCAAGACGAGTACGACACGCCAGAAGATAAGGAGCCTTTTGTGCAGCGTGAAGATGGCAGTTGGCTCGTAGACGCCATGACCGATCGGGAGGCCGTGAGAGACAAAATCGGCCTGACGCCAGAAGTAGAGCACGCTGATTACAACACACTCGCCGGGATGCTTCTAGCGCATATGGGCCGTATTCCTTCCATCGGCGAAACAATAAGCATTGGGGATTTTGTCCTCGAAATTGTCGATATGGATGGTAGACGCATCGACAAGGTGCTAATTCGCCCTACAAACAAAACAGAGGGACTCAGTTAATATGCTACCTCACAACACGTTAGATCGACAAGCCGAAGAAAAAAGTATGTTTGGGCTATTTAGTTGTTATATGACTTACGAGTAGGTTATAATGCCACCACACATATATTCACATTGAGCATTCATCTTTGGCTGGTAATCCTTGTTTCCAAGAAAATTTTACCCACAACATGCTGATAGGCAGGGACCATGAACAGCAAGGCTACTTATCGCCAGCAATATACTCGCTGTGGCAAGCAACGCTGCCGTAAGTGCAGAGAGGGAACAGGACACGGTCCATACTGGTACGCTTATTGGAGTGAAAACGGGCGTACTATTAGCAAATATATTGGTATACAGCTCCCACCCGCTCTGGAAAAAGATCAGCAGGCAGAAGGCACAGATAGAGAGGCTGATCAAACATCTCTTACAACTCCTGCGCCGTCGCTATCCTTGCGCATTTATCTCCTCGGTCAGTTTCGCATGGAGCGCAAAAACGGTCTTGAGTGGATTACCCTTGATAGCCGCACCTGGCATCGCCGCAGAGCACGCACCCTGTTGGCCTGTCTGCTTAGTAGCCCTGGCCGTAGGCTGGGACGCGAACAAGTGATGGCACTGCTCTGGCCCGGTCTTAATATCGAGGTCAGCGCCAATCGCCTCAATGGAGCAGTACACGAATTACGTCAGATCCTTGAACCAGACATTGAACGGCCCGCCGCTTCGCATATGTTACGCCTCGAACGCGATACGCTAGAGCTAGCCAACAGTTCACACATCTGGGTTGACGCAGAAATTTTTGAACAGCTCTTCAAAGAAGCAAATACAGCTAGCGATCCTACACAAAAAGAGCAGCTTCTTCTAGAAGCTGCTGACCTCTATAAAGGCCACTACCTGTTGGAAGAACTCTACTCAGAATGGGCTGCACCACGCCGCGATGCGCTACAACAAGCATGGATTGACCTTTTATTAGATCTGGCTCAGCTAAGGGCGAAACAAAAAGCTTATACCGATGCTATCGAAATTCTGGATCGTCTGCGTTCCGCCGATCCAACAAACGAGACTGCTTTACAACGTCTGATGATCCTGCTGACACAGCTAGACCGCCGTGTAGAAGCGCTCCAAATGTATCGCCACCACGTCTCATTGCTCGAACGAGAGTACGAAGGCGAACCACTACCCGAAACAACAGTCCTTTATGAAAAGTTACGCAAAGGTCATATCCCTGCGCTGCAAACAACCAGCCGCAAAGATCTGAACGCACAGGCGGCACTATCATCAACGCTCCCTTCTCTCAATGATACACAATACGCTCAGTCACAAGCAGCATTCACCTTTTCACGACCAACGTTTCAGCGCAAACGCCATAACCAGAGTCCCTTAATTGGCCGCGACGACGAACTTGAGAGTATGCGCCATGTTCTACAAGAGATAGAAGGAGGTTCCGCTACAAAGTCCCGTGATACTGTCAACCGTCGCCCCCGGCAAACACCTGCATCAGCACTACGTGCTAAACGTCCACATTTAATTCTCTTGCAGGGGGAGCCTGGCATCGGCAAAACCCGGCTGGCCGAAGAACTGAGCCTTGACGCATACACACGTGGTTGGGCCGTTGCTTGGAGCCGTTCATATGAGCAAGAGGGCACCATGATCCCGTATCACACTTGGACCGATCTCTTGCGCATTCTCTTATATGACAAGACAGCATTCAGCGAACTGTTGGGCGGTATGTTCGCCAGTGTACCAGCTTCCTCGCACTTCAAACTCGAACATCTCAGCGTACTCCTACCGGATCAGGCTGCTGGCTCCTCCTCATTTACGGACTCAAAACCCTCACACCCATACGAACAGGAACGCATACACTTATGGGACGCCATTTTAGAATTGCTTGGCATTCTCAGCAGGACTCATCCATTATTACTGGTCCTCGATGACATCCATTGGACCGATGAGAGTAGCATCGAGTTACTCACCTACCTCGCACACCATCTTCAGGACGAACGCGTCATGTTGATCGCCACCTGCCGCGATGGAGAACTCCCGCCGCAACATAAATTGCACGCGCTGGTAGCCGACCTGCGTCGTCAAGCAGCCATGGTCAGTATCTCCCTCCAACCCCTCACTAGCGCACAAATTGGCACCCTGGTCTCATTTTTACCAGAACCTATTACACACAGCATTCAATCACAAGCAGCAGGCAATCCTTTCTTTGCCGAAGAACTGGCACGCTATGTTGACACGCGGCACGCAGATAAAAGCTCCTTTCCATCACATCTTACCCCTTCTCGCTCCAGTCGCACAACATCATTACCAAAAACTGAACGGAACTCTCTACATGCCCAACGTTCGCTGCCCGAAAGCATCGAGGCAGTACTCGAACGTCGTTTGAATCGTTTGAGTCGAGAGTGTCAGGTATTGTTAGGAAAAGCTAGCGTCTTAGGCGGATCTTTTGAACTGAGCCAGTTATTACCTATGGCAGGCGAACTTGATGAAGAGCTTGTGCTCGATTTATTAGAAGAAGCTCTCCATGCAGGTTTGTTAACAGAGGAAGGCACCGCAGCATATATCAGCTATCGCTTCTGGCATCCACTCATTATCAGCCACCTCTACGAGCACCTCTCAGCCGCCAGACGAGTATCACTTCACCGCAAAGCAGCCGAAGCAATCAAAGCAACCCAGACCCCGGCGTCACAAGAGCAGGCTGCCGCAGCAATCGTTTACCACCTGAGCCGAGGAGGAGGTGATCCCGCACAAATCGCTTACTACGCCGAACTGGCCGGTATGCATGCCCACAGAATAGCAGCCTACTCAGAAGCACAACGTTACTACCTACAAGCCATTCAAACCCTCGTCAACCACGAACCATATATTCTCGAAGGGATTGACACTCTCACCCAACTGCAACACGTTATCAGCAGCATGCGGGGGCAATATACATTACCAGATCCATTACATATCCACCGCCTGTTAGGCTATGTCGCCGAATGCAGTATGGCGATCGGCAATACTGAGGAAGCCACATACCTGCATGAGTTTCTCGCCAATTATCCTTTGTAATGAATTTTAATTTTTAATTTCAATCCCCTCCCAGAAAGGATAGCGGCTCCCTCTGCCTGCCCACAGGGGATGTATACACACCGCATCCTAATGAGTCAAAGTGGAAATGCACCAGGATCTAGACCTCTACTCTGGCTCCATTAAACATTAGCACGACAGCACCACCTCCGCTATTTTCTCCACAAGAAGGTAAAAAAACACCACACAATGCTCAAAATAATGAAGCTTGCTCACTTTCATTATACACTACAGATCAGGACCACGACCTCCCACCTGACTGGCACAGTGACCATAAACTAGTGGATGAAAAAGAAATAAAACACAGAGGAGCTTGTTACGCGAGTATTATATAAAGTATATACCGTGCACGCACGACTCCTCGCAACGTTCTTGAAAAGCAACAAATACTATACTCTGGTCCAGTATAGTTACCATAGAATGTGGTGAAAGGACATGACGATGAATCCGTACTTCCCATCTGAAACAGGTTCCCTGACAACCCTTGATAGAGAAAGTACTCCTACTGAAAAAGACTTACTGGCCCTGGCAGACTTCACTGCCGAAGAGACTCTTTCTCTGCTCTGGTTGCGCCAATGGTATCAGAGTGGGGGAAGTGATCGCGTGCCCATTATACGGCACCTGGAATTTGTGAAACAACTTGTAGCGTGTGGCAGGATTGCATCATAGTAGGTAGTGGCTGACATATTTATTGCCCATAGGCATGCGCGTTAAGCAGAGGGAAGCCCTCTGCACTCCCTTTGTCCTGCCGCCTCCGGCGGCAAAAGAGAAGAAAGGAAGTCTTTGGGGACTCCCCAAACCCCGCCAGGGGGCTTCGCCCCCTGGACCCCCGCTTAAGTCCGCGCCTATGAGCATTCCCCTGCCCGGTCGGGGAAAGGAAAGAAAAGCGGTAATTGGGCACACCCCAAACCTCACCAGGGTCGCTTCGCCCCTGGACCCCCGCTTAAGTCTGCGCCTATGAGCATTCCCCTGCCCGGTCGGGCCAAGCACAGCTAGCCGAGATAGCGATAAGCCCGACTCACACGCCGCCAATCCGCCTCACGTCCGCGTACAGACCGTTCCTCATCGGTCGCCACTAACTTATTCGTCGCCAAGAAACGCCGCCGCAAGCTAGATAGATCAATCTGCTCCTCTGGCGGGAGAAACGCGCGATAAAGGAGCGCTGCTTCCGCTAAAGTTAGTGTCCCATCGCCTGCTGGAGGTTCCTTAATGACATTCAGCGGACGTGTCTCTTTACTTGCAGTTGCCTGCATATCCTGCCACCAACTATCTGTTCCTTTCTCCAGAGAGCGCATCGTACTCATATCAGCAAGATAGCGCAGCAGTATTCCTGGGTCGTGCTGTATTTGCGAACGCAACATATGCAATGCCGATAAGAGTCCCGGCAATACATTGGCATCAATCACTTTCTGACCCGTCTCTATCTCCGCGACTGGTACCCAGGTGACATGTAGACTAGGAACGGGCTGTCGATGAAGATTGGGGCGCAACTCGTCACGGTTAGCACGCAATAAGACACTATGAATTAATGAAATAGCAGTCCCTTGCTCCGCACTGCCCCAGACACAGACCTGTTGCTCCTGCCAGCCCGCCCTCAATTGCACAAGTGTCGCTTGCATAGGCCACATGAGTAGCGCATCTAACGTGCGATCCACGGCATCCGAGACCGACTCGCTACCGAGCACCAGACGCATAGGTGGCCCCCATGGACCCTCACGCAACAATACCCACAAAGACCAATCACGAATAGCAAACGCTGCAACACTAGCAGTGACAATAATACGACGTGGCACAGCATCACGCGACGGTTGTGCAGAAAGAGGTGTATTAGGTCTTGGTCCAGTGGTACTCATAGGCGCGCTACTCCAAAATAATAGGCAATCTTAAGATTATAGCATTCTATTCCAGTTCAAGCGCTATATGCAAGTCCACCGCTATAAGAGCGAGTCTCACAAAGGGAGGGAAGGGAATCTGTTCCATCACCTGACACTCAATCTCAGTAATCAGCGAAGACCTCCCTCCCATATCACCTCTTGCAATGTCTCTACTTCATCCAGTGTAAAAGTAAAGAACTTTTTCCTGAGTATCCTGAACGTGATGCAAACTTCTTATTGGCTGATTGTAGTCCTGGCTCATTGACGCCCAACTAATTTGTGAGAACACTCCCCTCCAATGGCGGCATGAACAAGCGATACGAGATTTAGACGGCGTGTTTAAAAGAGCACATAAAACGTTATTCAGCCCAGAAATTTTGTAAAGTTTACCCCAACAAAAACAGGAGAGGCATTTTCAACCTCTCCGGCCTGTATTATTAACATGTCCAACTGAGAAGCGGTACATTGCGCATCAGATCCCCTAGCAAACTCCCTTCCCTCCCTTTGCTAATGTCCTCCCCTATCCCTCCAAAGCCTCTTTTGCCAATAATGCGATCGTCGTATCGTCCATAGGAGGATGGTGCAACCCGGCACGCACATCACGATAATGGCGTTGCAACGAAAAATTCAAAGATAAACTGGCTCCCCCCACTAAGCGCATAGCCAGATCAACGATCTCCACGGCATAGTTCGTTGCCAGATATTTTGCGGTGGCAAATTGAGCAGGAGTTACTCTAGATGGATCATCATCAAATTGCTCGACCACATCGAAAAGAATGGCACGAGCCTGCATCAAAGCCAGATCCATCTTCGCAAGCTTTTCTTGAATATGCGGGACACTGGCAATCGGTTGATTAAGCGAATTAGGCCGTCGTTGTCGCGCAAACTGCACTGCCTCATTGCGCGCCGCTTGCGCAATGCCCAAGTAGAGCGCGGCAACTGATAACCCCCACGCCGACAGATGAGGCATTTGCCGCTCGCCCATATAAGCACTGGCAGCAACACGCACATTCTCTAATATCAAGTCATTACTCGCCGTGCCACGCATCCCTATCGTATTCCAGGTCTCTTCTATCCGCAATCCCTGAGCTGAACGCTCGATGAGGAAATTTCCCCGATCGCTCGTCAGACGAGGTAGACCAGCTGTAGCACCAACTTCATCCTCTAGCGAGCAGCTTACAAGAAAGAAACGCAGTATAGCGCTACCAGTCGTAAAGTTTTAGCGACCATTAATGAGCCACGAACCATCTTCCTGCCGACGTGCAGTAGTGACAGGACGCCCTCCTCGACTTGGACTACCAGTTGCAGGCTCGGACGCCACTACATTGATCAGCGCACCATCCTGCACTACCGCCTGACAGATGGACGTGAACCACCCATCAGGACCATCCAGTCCCGCAGCAAGACGAGCTATATGCATTAGATGCATACCAGTCACCAACGCCGTAGAAGCACATCCTTGGCCCAGACGATACTGCGCCAGCGTTACGTCTAATAAGGAAGCTCCCCAACCACCAAAATCGCGTGGCACCGTGAGCGTCAGATAGCCAGATTGCCGCAAGTCCTCATAATTTTCCACCGGGAACCTGCCCGCCCAATCGTCTCTATCAGCTCGTTTAGCAAAGGTATCCGCTAACTCTCCCGCCAATGCAAGTAATTGCTTCTGTCGGTCAGTTGCTGGATACGCTAGAAAACTCATGTATTGCTCCTTTGTCCCTTATTTTCTTGAGCACCTTAACGCATAATGAACCGTATCGATGTAAGAGAGCTGAGACAGATGCTGTAAAGAAGGTCGGGAGCATCCGCTAGTGCGCCTGCTCCTAGCGCCCAAAAACGAGATGAAGCTCCAGAGCAAAAGCTGCTGACAGTAACAAGGATATCCATAAGATTAAGCGGTAACGAGCAAGCATCACGTGTTCATGGAGAGCAACTGCTTTAGCTCCACTAGATCTACGAACTGAGGACTGTTTTTGCATTGTATGTTCCCTTCCCCCCCATGGGTGGAGTAGGCTACTTTTTTAAGAACTACTACATTCATATACGAGGCAACTTTGTTCTGGTTGTACGGTACTCAATGTACCCGACATTTGTCTGAGTTACTATGAAATAAGTCACACACCTCTAAAGTGGTGATTAAAAGGAACGCTTTAAACCATCCTGTTTGCTCACCAGCAAGGAACTTATGCTAGAAGCCTCTGTTTCCTCACTGGGAATAAGCTGTTCACTATGCATTTCTAGCAAGCGGCGCGCTTTCGTATACTCCTTCTCAAATAAGATACGCAATATTTGCTCACAGATAGCCAGTGACTCCGCAGCCACGGCACGACGTGTCGCCGTCAAAGCCCCCAACATATCATGGCGCTTGGCCGTACGAAACAAGACATGCACCTTTTCCAGCACCTCAGCCAATTCAGCGTGTGCCTGATCATTCCAGCTCTGTGTCTCAACGAAACGGCGCGCCTTTGTGAGAAATTGACCACATATTTTCACAATAGCATTGTATTCATTGTTACGCGTTTCTAAAAGCGTATGCAGAATACGGCGCTCGTCAGCGACATCTAGAGCAACTACCGAGAAGATATTGGCCTCGCCGCCCATCTCATGAATCTCATGGACAAGCTGGCGAAAGTGCTTCTCCACATCCTCAGAGTAGGGCAGCAAGTAGACTGAGTTTTGTAGCGCATACGCCCCAAGGTTCTGTAAACGTCGCCAGACCCATACTCGCTTCTGTGAAGGTTCACTGGGGACTTTATATGTGAGTTGCAACCAGCGCATTGCATCGCGCTCATGCATGGATATGTACTGCCTTTCAAAACATCGTGAAATTTGCCCTTAACTAAGCGTTAGGGGCTGTCTGCTCTAATTGATGAAATCTCATCCATATAAAGGAAGCAAAACCCCAGGCGATACGTTCTTTAGGAGATGCGGCCTCAATTCCCAGGATATCTTCCGCTTTGTGTAAGCGGTAACGAATGGTGTTGACATGCACGCCAAGCTCATCACCGACTGTCTTCGTTGACCCCAGCGTCTGAGCCAGTACGAAGGTGGTGGTAAGGTCTGTGCCTTTGTTCTTATCGTATTCCAGTAGGGGTCTCAGCAGCCTGTTGGCAAAATTGTGTAGGTCATCAGTCAGCCTGGGATTTGCTAGTAGGCTCTCCAAGCCGGGGGTCTGAACATCGAGCAGGTACTCACTATTCCCTTTACGCCGCGCCATCTGCGCCTGAGAGATACTCTGCATGAGCACTACTTTCAGATCATTGAGCGAGTGATAGTACGCCCCATGCACAATCCACAGCGGATGAGGGGCAAACTGGGATAGCAAGGCTTCGCGTAGCTTGGCTGGCTCCTCCTGTGCGTGTTCGCCAAGCAAGATTATGCCGATGTCATCGCCCAGGAAAAGGAGCGGGCTTTTTAACTGAGCCAGCACAATATCCTCTACCAGCATTCTCTTGCGTGCCGCTTGTCTGCTGAGCACACTTTGGGCTGACCACGCAATCACCCAGAGCTGGCCTTCCCCAACGGGCAGACCCAGCCGATAGCCATCTTGGCGAAGCTGGGGCAATGCTTTCTCCTGTAACACTGCGTGTAACCATTGCTCCCGTTGACGTGCTAGGTAATCGTACGCCTGTTCCATCCGTCCAAGGATCAGATTACAGGCCAGTATCAGATCTGCAAAGAAATTAGGCCACTCTGGCGGTGGCAGGGGTATGGCGCTGCGCAAATAGACCTGACCAGGCTCACATACGCCAGGAGCATCCAGAGAAATAACCTGTACACCATCCATTGAGCTATCACTACCAGCTCTCAGGGACGCTAACTGCTCACTACGGGCCGCAATATAGGGATGCCCACCGCTGTCAGTAACGACGACGGTTCCTTTAAGAAACTGGCTAACCCACGTCTCAAGGCTCTCAATGTGATTGGCGCGCAGCGTCAGCTTATACCATGCCGCTTTCTGATCGGGGGCTGGCGGCAGGCCGGGCGAGAGGTAGACGGGCGGACGGGTAAGCGAGCGCAATGGCTCAAGCAGGTATGCCATACGTTGCAGAAGCAGGCATTCAGTCAGAGAAAAAGGCTTGACATTTCTGCGCGTAGCGTAGAGGACACCCACGACCTGCTCACTCTTATCTTGTCTCTCACGTGCACGGATAGGTAGCGCAAAGACTGAACGAATCAGCTCGCTATCCACAATATGGGAGATGCTGGGATCACGATACTGGGAATTGCGATAATCTTCTACCATCATGACAGGCATTCTATAATCAGCGATGCGACCAGCTATCCCATGGCCACGTTGGAGCACAAACCCAAACCCGCCCTGTCTTGCCCCCATATGATCACTGGTTTCGATGACATCCTGATACACTCGTCCCCAGGCAGTCATCTCGGCATTCCCCATTAAGCGCGCCATGCTGAGCAAGGCTGACAAAGCATGAGGATCACCTTTCCCCAATGCCTCAAGCAATGCCTGATCGCACAGCGGCGAAGTGCTGGAAAAATAGTGCGCCTCTAAGCTTTCTATCTCCATGAGCGCTTCCAATACGTGGCGCACCCTTTCCAGATAGTCATTCATACCTTGTGGGAGAGGCGCACTGCTTAACCAGACGATCCATAAACCAGCAGGAGACATAGAAGCCGGTTGCAGGCAGATGAGATGAGGCATTGGCATATCAACAAGCTTGCTCAGATCCTGTTGGAGCATACTGAGTGTAACATCGAATGAGTAATCAAGACGCATCGTAAGCCAGCGCCGCATACTCTCCCGCCGCGCCCCGGCATAGTAGACCTTCCACGGGACGGTTCTATCTTGACAGGGCCAGATCAAAGCCGTCCCTACCGCCGGAAGAGAAACGAGAACTTCTTGCAATGCGCGCGCTATCATCTCACCGCGTCGTTGCGGATGTAGCGCGGCACTTTTCAGGTGATGGATAACATCCTCTCCGGGAATGAGGTCCTTCTTTTCCATATTGCAACCTTTGCATTGTCGGAGTCAACAAACCATCTCACCAGAATTTGTGGGTGGAAACATTCTATTGTGCCTCAACGTGCCTTTACAATACTTATGGTACTAAGGACATTGACCCATCCAATCTGGGTTCTCCCGTAATTTTGGTGATCGAGAAACTCCTGTAAAGCCAGTGCCCACAGGCTGTTTTCTCAGGATACAACACATCGTGCAGTTACGCAATACATAACGCTTCCTCAAAGAGGGCGCGTGACTATGCACTAGAAAGGAGTGGGAGCTATGGAACTGTCTGTGCTCTCTTTACCGGCGTATATGGCTAAAGAAAAACAACACACTTCCTCTGCACGCCGTGTGCTTATTGTAGAGGAACATCCTAGTATTGTCAATCTACTTTATTGGGCTTTAAAGCTAGAAGGCTATGAGGCGATTGCGACACCTGGCAAGGACTGGATAGACCAGACCATTGTCAGCGGCAACGATTTCCTGGCTATCCTGCTCGATTTGAGCAGAGAAGCATGGTCTAACCGAGATACTCCGCTTGTTGTGCTTACTACAACCCCAAATACTGATAGACATATTGATGGCTATCCTATTATCCGCAAACCATTTCATATTCATGAGCTTCTTAGCAAAGTCGAGTCATTTACATCTCAAAGCAGGTAAGAAGCTCAGTACCAATGGATCACCATAGTCGCGTTAATCTTACTGAACATTCCCTTGCCCCGATGAAGAACAATCATACACGTGATAATACTACAACATCCTCACATTATGGATCGACATTTGAGCAATCACACGAAAACATCAGCAAGGTATTGCTACTCTATCAATGCATCAAAGCAACAGGTAGCATGGATGAGCCTGGAAAGAGCGTTCATGCTACCTTGCTCTGCTTAAATGACATACACCCTTGCTTGCAAGTACCATGTTTTGACATTGTCACCCCAAACGTGCTCTAATGTACATGTGTTCAACATACAAAAATCCACACAACTCAGGTAGAGGTGAATCGCCCATGTCAACGCCCGCACGCCGACAATATCTGGAAATAAAAAAACAATACCACGACGCCATCCTTATGTATCAAGTGGGAGACTTCTATGAAACATTTGACGAAGACGCTCACATTGCAGCACGTGAGCTACAGATAGTACTCACAAACAGAACCTATGGCGACGATCGCGTTCCCCTCGCAGGCATACCACTCCATGCTCTGGACAACTATGTTGGCAAACTTGTTCACCGGGGCTACAAAGTCGCCGTCTGCGATCAGATCTCAGAAGCAACCGGTAAAGGCATCGTACAGCGCGCCGTCACACGTATTCTCACAGCTGGCACACTCTCTGAACCGAATCTTTTACCCGCAAGGCAGAATAATTATTTAGTGGCCATCGCCAGCAGCCGCACACAAAGTGGCCTCGCAGCCGTAGATGTCAGTACCGGCGAATTTAGCGTCACATGGTTTGCGCCAGATGAATTGCCTGTAGCACTCGACGCCGAATTACAGCGCCTCATCCCCGTAGAATGCCTGCTCGTTGAGGACAGCAACAAAGAGCGCTATCAATTCCCGACCAAGACCGTGACGATCACCGAATGCCCAGCCTATTTCTTTCAGCCAGAAGCAGCTCAGCAACGATTGTGTAAACAGTTTGGTACGCAATCGCTCGAAGCCTATGGCTGCGCCGATGTACCCCAGGCGATAGCTGCGGCAGGAGCTATTATTCTCTACCTGGAGAAGATGAACAGCGCACTACTCTCCCTACTCACCGCACTGCGCACGTATCGTACCACCAGCTATATGGTCCTTGATGCCCATACGCAACGTAACCTCGAATTATTGCAGGGAACACGTAGCGCTAATATACAGGGCAGCCTCTTGAGCGTGCTGGATCGTACGATCACGCCGATGGGTGCACGACAGTTACGCCGCGCTATTACCCAGCCCTTGCTTGATCTCAGCCAACTGCATGGACGGCTAGAGAGCGTTGAAGAGCTGCTGGAGAGTCCAGCCCTGCGCAGCCGTTTTAGCATGTATTTGCAGTCGTTGGGCGACATGGAACGCATCGCCGGGCGCGTACGCCAGGGCACCGCCATACGCAACGAAGTACTGGGCTTGCGCGACTACTTAGCACTTATCCCTCAATTGCGTGAGTTGCTGCTTGGTTGCGAGTCCACCCTGCTACGTGGACTAGCCGCTGACATGAACGATTGCCCAGAGGTGATGGACCTGATTAATCGCGCACTGATGCGCTCCGGCGAAGAGGATGAACATGGTGACGATACGCGCTTAATCCGTGCAGGCTTTCACCAGGAACTAGACGAACTCTTTGCCTCAATTCGCGACTCGCGGCGCTGGATGGTCTCGTTAGAGGCACGCGAACGAGAACGCACGGGCATCAGATCGCTCAAAGTTGGCTTTAACAAAGTCTTTGGCTACTATATAGAAATCAGTCACGCTAACGCCAAACTGGTGCCAGCCGATTACACGCGCAAACAGACGCTGGCGAATAACGAACGTTTCATCACACCGGAATTAAAAGAACACGAAGCTCGCATTTTGAGCGCGCTAGAGCGCATTGAGGAAATGGAGCGCAGTATTTATGTCGATGTCTTACGCCAACTCAGCTCATATTATCCCCAACTCGTTGCGACCGCTAAAGCCGCTGCCTGGGTAGATGTATTACTGAGCCTGGCATTAGTCGCAGTGCACCAAGCGTACGTTCGTCCGGTCTTAGAACAGGGGCATCGCCTAGAGATTATCGATGGGCGGCACCCGGTTGTAGAGTACGCACTAAACGGCAATACCTTTATCCCCAACGATACTCACCTTGAGTCAGATGAAGGCACGCGTATCCTACTGCTGACCGGCCCCAATATGGCCGGTAAATCCACCTATCTGCGTCAGGTTGCCTTGATTACATTAATGGCACAGATCGGTAGCTTTGTACCGGCACGTAAGGCTCAGCTTGGTCTGGTCGATCGCATTTTCACCCGCGTCGGTGCTGAAGACGACATCGCAGCTGGCAAGAGTACCTTCATGGTTGAGATGGAGGAGACAGCTACCATCATTCATCACGCCTCGCGCCATAGCTTAATCATCCTCGATGAAATCGGGCGTGGTACCAGTACCTATGATGGCCTGGCTATTGCGCAAGCCGTGGTCGAGTACCTGCACAACGAGACTGCTGCCCGCACGCTTTTTGCGACCCATTATCATGAGCTAGCGGCGATGGCTAACGAGCTACCCCACATGACGGTTTTTACCATGAGGATCAGCGATGACGAACAAGGTGGTATCATCTTCTTGCATCGTGTTGTGCCCGGTTCAATTGGGCGAAGTTATGGCGTGCATGTAGCCAAGCTGGCTGGTATGCCTCCTGCCATTGTGCAACGCGCACAAGCTGTGTTACGAGAACTGGAAAGTGGCTCTCACTCTCTTGTAAAGAGCAATGGGCTAGCAGATGTGGGGCATGAGTCGGCTATTGAGCGCTATATAGTGCGGTCTCGCAATGGTGACAATGTGCTGGTAGCAGAACGTTATGGACAACACGAGTGGCAGAGCGAAGAGGCACGGCAAGCCGCTATCTCATTGGAACAGGCCAGGGACAATGAGATTGATTTCCATGCGATAGATATCTGTGCCATTACACCGCTAGATGCTTTGAATCTACTATTCTTGATGCAGAAAAAGAGAAACGGGCAGCATCGATGAGTCAGTCAGTACAGGATTACACAGAACTTTCTTCGCCACAACGTACTCCTCTGCAAACGCTACTGCCAGAAGTTGCGGAGCGTATCGCAGCTGGTGAGGTCATTGAGCGACCAGTATCAGTGGTCAAAGAGTTAGTTGAGAATGCATTAGATGCGGATGCACGTGAAATTCGTGTTGAGGTGCGCGGTGGTGGATTGCGCCTAATACGAGTTACGGATGATGGCTATGGGCTGCTTGAAAACGAGATTGAGCATGTCTGTACACGTCATACGACGAGCAAGATCTGTACGGTAGAGGATTTAACACGGCTCTCTACGCTAGGATTTCGTGGCGAAGCCCTCGCCAGTATTGCAGTCGTGGCTGAAGTAACGCTCTTGAGCCGCGCCATTGAGACTGAAGCCATGGGCAAAGAACAGGCGGCAACCTGGATCACCTGGCGTGGTGGCGAAATCGTGCAACGTGGACGACGTGCTCGTGTTCATGGTACGACCGTTACCGTCAGTGACCTGTTCTACAATGTTCCCGCTCGCCTCAAATTCATGCATGGCTCGCGTACCGAAAATGGCCATATTGTACAACTATTACGCCGTCTGGCCGTAGGGTATCCGACCGTGCGCTTTCAACTGATGCTTGACGAACAGTCCGTCCTGCAAACGAGTGGCACAGGTGAACTGGCAACCACACTGGCCGAACTCTATCAGTTGCCCTTGAAAGAGATGTTGCAACCAATAGAGGTCAGTGATGGTCAGCACTATACCATTCACGGCCACATCGGTAATCGTGTATTGGCACAGCATAATCGGCAACATGTCACATTTTTTGTAAATGGACGCTGGGTACAAACCCGTATCTTACAAGATGCTCTAGAACAGGGGTATCGCGGACTGCTACCGAAAGGGAAACATCCCCTCCTGGTGCTCTGCATTGAGCTACCCACCGACGAAGTTGATGTCAACGTGCATCCTGCGAAGATCGAAGTACTTTTAGCACAGGAAAGCAAAATCGTAGCCGCGTTGACAGAGGCTGTACGCTCCGTACTAGAGCACAGCCCCGCCTTACCAGCAGAGGTACACTTTCCCGGACCAACACTTGCCCACCAGCGGCGTTTGCCCGGACCACGACGCCGGGGCCTACATGTAGGCGAAACAGCGGAGGATTACCGGGTCGGGATTGCTCCGCCCGCAACAACAGAGGTGATAGCCAGACTGCGCCCTCTTGCCCAGTTGCAACAAGCTGTTATCCTGGCCGAAGCACCTGACGGCAGTCTGTATCTGATCGACCAGCATCGAGCACACGAACGGGTAATTTATGAGCATCTTCGCCATACCTACGCTGGGGCGGCACAAGAGGAAGTAGCCGACGCTCATATGCTACTGGAACCAGTCATTGTGGAGATGAAACGCTATCAGGCTGACTTGCTAGAAGAGCGTCTCCCCATGTTACGCGGCCTGGGCCTGGAATGTGAACGTTTTGGTGGACGAAGCTTCTTAGTCCGCTCGGTGCCTAGCGGTGAAGGCTATGAACAATTGGTTGCACACTTGCACGAGTTAGCAGAGCTAGCAGCAGAGGATAGCATTGACTGGGAGGATCATCTACTGATTGGGCTGGCCTGCCGCTCTGCCATGAGGCGAGGACGCGAGCTGAGCAGTGGCGAACAAGCAACATTACTCAAAGCATTGTCGAATGTAACGGCTCCTGCGGTCTGTCCGCATGGGAGTCCGATCTTGTTACAGTATAGTCGCTCGTTTTTGATTGACAAGTTTGATTGGTGATCTATTGTACGAAGAACTGTTCAACATGTACATCAAGCTCTGGAACTACTTTTGATGGTAATATTGCTCTTCCCCGAAAGATGCCAACGGGACGATACCGGTTATTCACCAACGTCAAAACTTCTACTGTACGTGCAATAGGATCGACAATCCAGTATTCTTGCACGCCAGCACGAGCATAGGCATTTTGCTTCTCGCGCCGGTCGAAGCCAACCGTCCCCGGTGAGGTAACTTCAACGACGAGATCAGGTGCACCAACAATGCGGTTCTCTTTGATCTTGTCCCTGCTCGCATTGAGCAACACCATCACATCTGGCTGTACGATAACGTTAGGTGCCAGTTCCACGTCAAAGGGAGCCAGATAGGCAATACCACGGCCCGTATATTTCAGATAGTTGCGTAGGTAAGAAAACAGTTCCCCTACTGTTTCCTGGTGCCAACGATTGGGGGAGGGTGACTTAAAGAGGACTCCATCTACAACTTCATAGCGTATCCCATCATTTGGCAGGGCCATATAATCCCTAGAAGTCCAATGTCCCTGCTCTGGTCCTGGTAGATTGTCAGCTGGAATGACCATAGGGATTCGGTCGGGTACTGTTGTCATCTATTGCCATGCCTTTCCTGTGTTAGAAAAATGGAACGCCTACGTCTCTGCTTTCCAGCATGTAATGATAATAACATAACTGCCCCATTCTTGTCTAGTTGGCATATACCTACCCACCATCATTAAACCGATACCCAACCCCCGAAATCGTCGTAAGCAAGCGTGGATGCTCAGGGTCCGGCTCAATCTTACGCCGCAACTGTGCAATATACACATGCAGATAGTGCGACTTCGCATCCTGCTTACTACCCCACACTTGGCTCAGTAACATCTGTTGCGTCATAATCTTTCCGCTATTGAGCACAAACACGCGCAACAGGTCGTACTCGGTTGGTGTCAGCTTCACCTCTTGCCCATTGACCTTCACAAGCCGTTGCGCAAAATCAATCTCTAATGGCTCGATAACTAGCTTAGGCTCCGTTTTGGGCATCATCCGCTCTGCATGACGCAAGGCTACGCGTATGCGAGCTAACACCTCATTGATACCAAAAGGTTTGGAAATATAATCATCTGCCCCTAAATCCAGAGCCAGCACTTTATCGCGCTCCTTATTCTTCACAGAGATTACAATAATAGGCAGTTCTGATTGGCTTCTTACTTGCTTACAGACCTCTAATCCACTCATGCCTGGCAAGCCCAGGTCAAGCAGCACCAGATCAAGGGACTGCTGCTCGATAACCTCTAAAGCGCTTTCACCAGTTCCGGTGATGAGTACCTCATAGCCATGGCCTATGAGGCTACGCTGCAATGCACGCACAATCTCAACCTCGTCATCGACTACCAGGATTCGCACCCTACGTCTCATCATAGCTCGATGTCTCCCTTTGTGTTCAGCGGGAGCGTAAAACGAAATACTGCTCCCCCTCCTTCACGCGCTTCCGCCCAGATGCGACCTCCATGAGCCTCAACTAGCGCCCGGCAGATCGCTAAGCCAAGCCCTGAACCCCGCGTATTACCAGGAGCATACTCTCTTCCCAGCACACGGTAAAATTTGTCGAAGATCAGCTCCCGTTCAGTCTGAGCGATGCCAGAACCACGATCCGCAATGCTGACTACTACTACATCCTCTTGACGCTGGATGCTCACATCAATGGGAGACCCTATAGGTGTATGATGGACGGCATTGTGAAGAAGATTTGTCACTACCTGATCAATTAACACATAGTCTAGTTCCACCGGCGCAAGATGATCAGGAAAATCCCTCTGGATTTTCCGTCCATCCAAGAAAGGTTGCATACGATCTAGCACATCGCGAACCAGTTCATCTAGAGAATACCACACTTTGTCGGGCTGAAGCGAGCCTGCTTCAATGCGAGACATATCCAGTAAGTTTTCTACCAGACCATTGAGGCGATCCGCTTCACGTTCAATGGCCGTAGTAAAACTATGCCGTGCTTCTTCATCCCACTCAATATCCTCCTGTAAGCTCGTCACCGCCGTCTTAATGGTTGAGAGAGGAGTGCGCAGGTCATGGGAAACAGACGAAAGCAGTGCAGAGCGCAATTCATCAGTCTTTTGCAGCACTTCCATACGAAAACTTTCCTGTCGCAACTGTCCACGCTCAATCAGCGCCACAGCTTGTTCGAGAAACATCGAGAAAAATACAGCTTCAGGAGTGGAATGGTCATAACCCAGAATATCGTTGATGATCCTACCTCGCTCATCATGCTCAATCAGCAGACGTAACACACCAATGATCTTACGCTCCGTTTTGAGCGGGACCATGCGTACTGTATATCTCACAGTCTTGCCGTGTACCGCCGCGTTACCATTGTCTCCCATTGTGCTCTTAGCAAGATCTACCGTATTAGCCCGCTTCATTACCTGTTCTGCCAATGCCTTCTCATCCTGGCACAGCGTTTCCCCGCTCAGAGACTGACAAGAGCGTATGTGTGGCTTGAGAACACCTTGCGCATCAGGCAAGAACAGCAGACAATCCCGCACCCCACAAGGAGAGAACACTTCGACCACGGCCTGCGCAAAGGTAGACAGTTGCCGTTCCAGGTCCTCTTCGTGATTCGTCGCACGCACCAGATCATAGAGAATACGAGTTTCGTGCTCCCGACGACTCGCGTCTTCTGCGCGCTGGCGTAGGGTGGAGGCGAATTGACTGGTAATGATCGCCGTCACTAAGAAGACAAAGAGTGTCAGAACATCTTCAAACTTGTCTGCGCTCAAATTATAAAGCGGAGGGACAAAGAAAAAATCAAAGGAGAAGAAGGCGACGAACGATGCCAGTAAGGAGGCATAGAGTCCACGGAGGCTGGCCAACGAGAGAATAGCAAGCAGATAGACCAGAAAGCTATCAGGAATCTTTTGATAGAGCTGAAAGAGCCAGATCATTGCCGTGAGGAGAGAGATACTTCCTAGTGCTAGCAGGCTATCAAGCAGATGCCGCTGCCAGTGCATGCTCACGCGCAATTGTGTCATTGATAGCAAACCTCTACGGCTCATATTGTACAAAATAAAAAATTTTTCGCCCCTTTCTTTAAGCAAATCTTGACGAGAATATTTTATCCTTT
>VBJK01000034.1 GCA_005879655.1 Chloroflexota bacterium
TATTACAATTGCCGCGCTTTCTTGGTTCACGCTTCTTGCCCATCTTCTACGACCTGCAAAGCCCTGGTATCTTCGCCAGTACAGCGACTTTTCTGGGCACGATAGCCAGTGGTATCTATAAAGAACTAAATGCTCACACTGGTCTTATCAAACCATTGGATTATCGAATGTTGCGTGAGTTTTCGTCGTCACAGACACCATCCAATATCACAGCCTCAAGTGCTTATAATATTTTTGATGGCTGGCTAAGCGATGTAGAGGATATTCTGGTGAGAGAAGAGAAAACTTTACTGCTACTGTTCGATGAATTTGAAAAATTGGAAGAGGCAGGACGGGAACGTGGATTTGAGTTGCAGTTACTGCTCGATTGGTTCCGCAATATCATCCAGTACCATCCTCGCATCGCACTGCTTTTCAGCGGCGTGCATACCTTTGGTGAGATGGGAATAGAGACGGGCATTAACTGGTCTGGCTATTTTGTGAATGTGCACACGCTACGGGTGAGCTTCTTGCATGAAGATGAAGCACGCCGCCTTATCAGTAAACCTCTACCCGATTTTCCCGGCGAGGAGATTTACGGTGATGGTGTGGTCGAGCATATCATACACGAGACTGGTGGGCATCCCTTCTTAGTGCAAGCCGTTTGCTCAGCACTGATTGAGAATCTGAACCTCAAAAAGCACGACCAAGCCAATGTAGAGGACGTGAGCGAGGCCATTGATCTGGTCTTTGAAAGATGGTGGGATGGCTATTTCCGCGATCTATGGTATCGTACCGACCACCCGCAACGCACTTGCCTGCAAGCTCTGCACAAGTTACAAACTGCTAATCTACAACAGATTTGCCAGGAGAGTGGTCTAGATGAGATTGCTGTCCGTCGCACATTACAAATTCTGCTCAAACGCGATCTAGTGCAACGCGTTGAGGGTGAAAGCTATCAGATTTCAACGCCCATTTTTAGTGAGTGGGTTGAGCGTGCTCAGTACATGTGAAGCAACGAAAGTTTCCAATTAAGAATATAGTACAGGCAAAAGTGGCACATCACACAATTTTTTCAGTCAAGAAGTCTTGCATGACCATTGGGGAAATATGGTCGAAGTCAGCGCTTGTCAAAGTCGATGCTTGAAGTGGCTCTGTTTTGTGATCGCAGATGGGTTCTTCCAGTTTGATGTTCGCTTCTTCCATGCTGTTGTCCTCCTTACTAAATAGCAGTCTATAAACTGATGGTAGCTATTATTGTCCTGATATTTTCTAGATATGCTAAGGCTGGCCGTCTTCGTCGGCTAGGACTACCCCTTCATCTGTGAGATGATCAATGTGTGCTCTCTGGGCACCCATATACAAATAGTTACGTTCAAATCTTATATAGTTTTGCAACTCTTTCCATACCATAGTGTGTCTCCTTGCTAAATAGTAGTTACCGAATTAATAGTAGATAGTATATCATTGATATTTCCTAGATAAGCTAAGAGCTTATCGCGTTCTTGTGCTCTCAATAATCAGGTCTTGCAGAGAGAGCCATTCCTGCTGAACTCTCTCACTTTCGGCTAAAAGCTCTTCATGTGCCAGGTGACGAAAGGGTGTTCCAGACTGGCTATTCACTCTGGCGACCAGCTCATCGTAGAGGGTATCTGCCCTGTCCTCCCATTGTTGCATTTGTGCAAGGATTTCGTCCGTTGTCAACAAATGATATGCTTTTTCAGCGCTGCTACTCATGTTGTCCTGCTCCCTCCTGGGCTTTGCTTCGTCCATGTTATAGGTCTCCTATTCTTTACTGTGCGATTTGTATCGCAAGAAGATTACACATCTTGCCAAACAAATCATATGCAAGTCCTTCTTCTTTGTGAACATTCCAATGAGTAAGGATTTGGTATAGAATGCTCTTGTATTTACTCGCACTAATTAGTAGGAGAGCAGTTACAGATGTATCACTACGGTTTAACTATCAAGGAGCATCGAGGACGAAAAGAGATGACTCAGGAACAACTCGCTGAGGTCTGGCCCAAATCAAATGGGGAGGTAGGTGTAAGTCCAGATTATGTTTCTCTCGTAGAGAATGGTAAAAGGCATATAGTAGATATTAACGTACTCAGGCAGTTGTGCGAGATTCTTGACATTCCATTATGGAAAGTGGGACTTTCAGAATACAACCCATTTCATCCCGAAAAACTTCCTGGGAAAGGACGATATTTATATGGTCAAACGTTAGATGCAATTGAGGAACTGATTAACGATGCCTGGGTGCTTCGACAGACCGCAACGTTTCCCACTGTAATAAAAAATGTAAACTTACTCCACCGATTATTCCAACACCTGAATATTCATACGTCGAAACCGTCAAAATTAGAATTTAGATATAACTCACTGCGTGCACAGGTATTACGATTGCAAGGAATGGTCTATGTTGAGCAAAGAAACGAACTACGAGCACATGAGTCATTTACCGCCATGCGCCATATAGCAAAAGAAATAGGTGATCCTGTTTCCTTAGCACTCTCTTGTGTCGGTATCGGTATGGGATATGCACGTAAGGAAGACCATCCAGAGGCAGTTCGATATCTAGAGATGGCCAGAGATCATACTTTTGAAACGAGTAGGCAATTACCGGGGCTAGTCTTATCTTTTTTAGCACGTGCCTATGCCAAAAATAAAGATCAATACCATTTTGAGCAAACGATAGACACAGCACTGCGCATAGCAAATAACTTAAACTGCAACTATGGAAACGGGACTGATTTCATTTCTCATACGATCAGTGATATATTGGAGGAAAAGAGTAATGGATACATAGAGCTTGGGTTAGGTGATAAAACTATTGACATGAGGCAAGAGATAGAACAGAGAATAGAGCAGGATAATAACAACTATCTTCATGCATGGATACCTTTAGATTACGCACAGGCATACCTGACTCTAGATGAGGTTGAGGAAAGCATCAAGGAGTTGCGGAACTTCTATGAGAGGATGAAAAACCAGTTACAATCACCGCTCGGATTTGGTAAGGTATCTATTCATCTGCGAGAGATCCATGCGAAAGGTTATGGAGATGTACAGGCAGTGAGGGAGTTTGAGCAATCGTTCTACAAGTAGCCAGTTACTAAACAACACGGTCATCACAGAAGACTAGAAAGAATATATGCCTTGAAACGATATGTTAATCTACAAATGCTTAAGTATGGAAAAACACAATTGGCATTGAGCGAAGCCTTAGAAGGGAGAATAGAAGATAGGTAAAAAGCCGCCCATCGCGCTTATTTGACCACTCTGAACGAGAGATGAGTTGCCCCCCGGTGTCTCAAATACACCAAGGCGCTCCAACTGAATAGGTGAAGCGCCGAGGGGATCAATTAGCCGCCCGCAGAGCCTATCAACTCCTCTTCTAGACGTTGCCAGACCGACCTCTCCACTTGAGCACTACTCACAGGCAATTGGGCTTGTGCTGCTTGCAGAAAAATATCGCGTACATGCTTTCTAAAAGAGGCATTATGCTCCTTTTGTACCTTATGTGGTGGCATAACATGCAGCTCAATACACTGCGCAGGATAAAAGTCGCTGTCGTCGAAACAGAGTCCCAGCAGGTCTGCATAGTTTTGCACAAGTCTATCGGTCGGTGGCGCAAAATAATTCGATTGTGTGCTCGTCACCAACAAACAGCCCGCTGTGTACGTAGAACGTATAATTGGACAAGCAACTGCACTCTGCTCAAACTCCTCATACTCATAAGGTATGAAGTCCGGCCATCCTTCTTTTACGGAAGAGAGCGCGTGCACACGTCCCACCTGAACCGCATATCCTGCTAACGATTCGGCTCCGAGAAAGAGCGCCCCATCGCCTACAAACTCCGGCCAGGGAGCTGTACCTTTGCTCGCCAGCTCGCGCAAACTGCGTACACGCGGTTGCTCGCCTTGGGCAGGGACACATTGCACGACTACTACATTCAGTCCCAGACGCTCTGGATCAAGCTGCCGTAATGCTTGTTGCAGGATCAATTGCATCACGGCGTGTTGACGCAAAACGCTAGGCGTACTCCTCAATGCGGATAAAACTTGTACGTAAAACTCCGCTGGAATCTCTTCAAGCGCTGGGGACATCCCCTCACCGTCAGCAAATACTGCCAGCTCGCGTGACATTGCCGCTAGTAACTGATCTCGATGCTCAGGCAATAGAGCCACCAGACGCCGCAGATAGTGCGATCGTGGACTACTTTCACTATTGACCCAACGCGTCAACGTTACTTTGGCAATGCCCAGTTCGTTCGCTAAACGCTCCCTCTCCGCTGGATTGCTGATGATTGTTCCTAATAATTCACGCCATGTTTGTGGGCCAGCCATACATTACCTCTTCCGTTTTCGCTATCTCTTTTGTTAAGAGAGTGAACAAAATATGTTGTGATCTTAACATATTTTGTTATGATCACAACATATTTTGTAATATGGATAGGAGTTTTGTATGGTGGGGTACACCCTACCCCCTCCCCACCCCCCCAGGGCACCCATAAAGGATGCCCCTACAATGGTACGCGCGCGGCTTGTGAGGTGTGTCCGTACCATTGTAGGGGCATCCTTTATGGGTGCCCTGGGGGGGTGGGGCGAGTAGGGTGCACCTCACTCCCTACTCACCACTTGAACCTGTAGCATACCCGCTCCCAGAATATCCTCCAACCGGCGATGGAGTTCCTGACTATACTGTACCGTATTGTCGCCGGGAGTTATACGCGCCTCCCATTCGCCATTAGCAACCAGGATCTCATAGTGGTCGCGGCCAGGACTGGCATGCACTTGGCGATGGATATCCTGTACCTTCATAATATCGTCGGATACTGCAATCTCGCTCGTACCACTCAACTGTAAGCGCAACAGCAGCAAATACTCCTTGCGATTCATCTCTTCTTCAACAGATTTCAGACGCTCGACACTAGTACAGAGAATACCAGGCTCATCGCGCCGCACCTGCACCTCGCCACGTACAATCACCACCGTCTCCTCAACCCACAAATCTGCCGTCTGCTCGTATAACTTGGGGAAGATTGTGATATTGATAGAGCCGTACATATCCTCCAACAGTACGACACACATCGTATCACCCTTCTTCGTCGTGATACGGCGATTCTCCTTGATCATCCCGCCAATCACCACCTTCTGCTTATCGGATTCGTCGCTGATATCGCCGCTATTGTGCGTCACTTTGTCCTTGAAGAGTTCGCTGAGATAGGCCAATGGGTGCTTAGAGGTGTAAACGCCAATCAGTTCCCTCTCCCATTCCAGCAACTGTTTGCGCGAAATCTCTTTCGCATCCTGACTCAACGAAAATGCAAGAGAACTGTGCGTCTGCTCGATCTCTCCAAACAGACTCATCATGCCCTGCTCTTTGACCACACGTTCACTTTTCCCGAACTGAATCGCCCGCTCCACTGAGTAAAGCAGCACATTGCGCTTGCCATTCCCCAGAGAGTCCATCGCACCTGCTTTGATCAGCGTCTCAACCACTCCCTTGCCCGCAAACTTGTGATCGACCCGCGTACAGAAATCGGCCAGCGATTTGAATGGTTCCCTCTCGTTACGCGCACGCACAATCTCGCCCAGCGGCCCTTCGGCTACACCCTTGATGGCGAGCAGGCCAAAGCGAATACCGTTTTTCTCGATTGTAAAGCCCAGGCTACTCTTATTGATATCAGGACCATAGACCTCCACGCCCATACGTTTGCATTCAGCAATCGCGTTAGCGATCTTCTTAGCATCGGCAGCTTCGGCGGTCAGCGTTGCCGCCATAAACTCAGCAGTGTAGTTGGCCTTGAGGTAGGCAGTGTAGTAGGTAACCACTGCATAACTAGCAGCGTGCGCCTTGTTAAAACCGTACCCACCGAAGGGCAAGACCTGGGTAAAGAGTTCTTCAGCCACCTCTTGCTTCACGCCATTCTTGACACAGCCTTTGATAAAGTCTTCGCGATAGCCCTCAACCTCGTGCATGATCTTTTTGCTGAGCGCTTTACGGAACTTGTTGACCTTACCCCAGGAGAAACCTGCCAGATGTACTGCAATCAGCAACACTTGGTCCTGATATACGATAATCCCATATGACTCAGCTAACCACTGTTCCAGGCGCGGATCGAGATAGACAACTTTCTTGCGACCGTGTTTTGCATCGACAAAATCGGGGATACTATCCATGGGACCAGGGCGATAGAGTGCAACCATTGCGGTGACATCTTCAATGCAGGTC
>VBJK01000035.1 GCA_005879655.1 Chloroflexota bacterium
TCAATGGCACAGACCAACAACACAACATTCCTACACCTGCAAGGCACGCAACTGCACAACAACACAACCCGTATGATCCCTGACACTATGTTGGACACACTTCAGGGCGCACCCTCTCTGGCCCTGATCACACAAAATGCCTCACCCGTCATTATCCCACTCACAGCCACTCCGAACCAGCATTGGTGTATGACTATAGGAAGGGACAAAGAGAATACGATCGCATTACAAGATGCTGCGGCTTCACGCAAACACGCGGAGATCTTTGCCACGCCCAATGGCTTCTATATTAGAGATTTGCAAAGTAGCAATGGTGTGTTCATCAACAAAATAAAGATCAACAATCCCTATCAGCTTTCAGACAAAGATCGCATTGTTATTGGTAATACCCTGCTGTATTGCTCGTTGCCACAAACGAGGGCACAGTCCGCTACGACGGGTACGCTTCAGTTGGCCACCACCAAGCACACCGCTCCGCTCCCGGAGAATGGTACGAAAAAAGAACTCCAGGTTGCTGGTTTATCCCATCGCATGCATATTACATCGTTGAGCGAACAGCGCGTACAATTCGAGATTGATATGTGTATTGGCTGTGACCGTTGTATGGTTGCCTGCCCACTCCCACTCTCAACGAAGGTGACAATTGCTGATCTCAATCATGCTACCATCTCCGATGCTATCGCTCCACATGTCGCCGGTTTTACTCATGCCTGTATCATGTGTGGCTCCTGCGTTCCTGTCTGCCCTGTTGATAATCATCGTGACCTCCTAATGTTATCGCTCAAGCAACGCGTCGGAGAACTGTGGGACGCCAAACCTGACATGGATCGCGTTGCCAGCCAGCTCCCTAGCGGCTGGACGCTTGCTGACCTCATCAATCATTTGCGTCGGCAAGCCATCTTCAACGATCCACAACGTATCCCAGAAAACTATCTCTTGCATCTTGTGGCTTCCTCTAGCCTGTTATCGCTACCTGCAAATGCCGACGTGTTCCGCGAAGGCGAATATGGACGCGACCTGTATATTATCCTGCATGGCCGTCTCGCTGCCCTTTCAGCTACCATTAGCGGTCAAGAGCTGCCTGTTACTATTCTTAATGCAGGCGAACTCGCGGGCGAATACGGTATGCTTACCGGGCAACCATATACCACAACTATTATCACCCAGACACCTGCCCAGATCTTACGCATCCCTGAACAAGTTATGCAGCACTTTCTGGAGCTTATACCATCCGCCAAGCACTTCTTTGCCCAATTAAACAATGCACGCTCTATTGAGGGTATTCTGCAACGCATGGCGCTCTTCCAGGGTGTTGCAGATGACGATATACACGCGCTGACCCGTCTGACACAGGTAAAGTACTATGACCGCGAAGAACGTCTCTTTGTAGAAAGCAGTGTGGGTCAGCGTCCAGCGCGTGAGACGCTGCACGTCATACTCGAAGGCTTCGTCAAAGTTGCACGACACACCTTGACAGACGGTGAAGATGCCCACCTTGTTGAACGTATTATTGCCTATCGTCAGGGAGGTGATTACTTCGCTGGTGGCCTCGATCTCTTAGGTGATGGTAAAGCTGTCACGGTGACTGCAATTACACGTACTCGTGTGGCTGAGGTCCCGCGCCAAGCACTACTCGACCTCTTTCAGCGCTACCCAGAAGTCAATCAGCGCTTCGCCGTCCGTCTACGAGATTACCTGGAAAGTACAGTTAGCGCTCATAGTGCCATCTTTAAACCAGGTGCTCTCACCACTTATCTCTCCGAGATAGCTCCCTCCGATCCTGCCGCCCGCAAAGGGTTACACGCACTGGTCAGCGATGGCGTGGTGGAGGGTACCGAGGTGCTCGTGATTGATCTGGATAAGTGTATCCACTGTAATGAATGTGAGGAAGCCTGCGCACGGCGTCATGGACACTCGCGTATGAACCGTACCGGCATGGTTGTTGGCAATATCAGTATCGCCACGGCATGTCGGCAATGCCAGGACCCGGTCTGCCTGTTATGTAGCCGCGCGGGCATTGCACGCTTGCCCAACGGTGAGGTCTACATTACTGAAAGCTGTATTGGTTGCGGCATTTGCGCCGAGCGCTGCCCCTACGGAGCCATATCTATTGTAAACGTCGATGAACCAAAAGCAACTCCTACCTCCTGGCAACGCTTTAGTACGTTTTTTACCAAAGGAGCGGGCAAAGAGCGCACTCGCCAGTATTTGCCTGTAACAAATGTTGCAACCCTCGATAATCACCGTGTTGCTGCTGGCCCCCTGGAACAGCCATCCGATGCTTATGAGGAGTTACGCAAAAAAGTTGCCATCAAGTGTGATCTTTGCGCGGGCTATAGTGATCAGGCCTGCGTACAAGCCTGCCCGGTAGGAGCAGCGATTCGTGTACAGCCTACAAAATTCTTCGGTTCAACAGAGGATATACTGCGCCGTTAGCCATCACCTGCGGCGGTTCCACTCAGGATGACGGCGTAGGAGCAGGAGACCCCATTGGCAAAGCGAAAGCCCAATCCAATAAAGCCCTGGCATCTAGAAAACGTTGATTCTCATCTTTATCCTGGAGTATCGCCCCAATGAGATAGTGGTCATCACTTCGCGCCGCAAACACTAAACAATAACCAGCTTCAACTGTATAACCCGTTTTCACACCAGTCAAACCCGCATATGTGCTCAGCAATATATTCGTATTGTCCCATACATAGGCGTGGTGCACCGTTGTGGCATGCAAGACGTAATGCTGTAGCTGCACAATCTGCGCAAACAACGGATTCGCCAATGCATAGCGCGTCAATTTCACCAGATCGGCAGTGGTTGTATAATGAGCGGGATTAGGCTTCCCTTCAGGCGTCAGGTATGTCAGACCATCTGGATTAATGTAGTGCGTCTGCGTCAGATGCAGCTGCTGGGCGTAGCGGTTCATCAGATCCACAAAGTCAGCCGTTGTTCCACTCACCGCCTCAGCAATAGCAATAGCGGCATCATCGCCAGAAGGCAACATCAATGCATAAAGCAAATCCTTGAGGCGGATCTGATCACCAACCACTAATTGCGCGCTACTCCCCTGATTTTTATTTACCTCATCAATAGCGTTCTGCTTGATAGTCACCATTTGCTTGAGATTAGCCTTATCGATCGTGAGAATTGCCGTCATAATCTTTGTCGTACTGGCCATAGGCAAGCGTTGCCCACCATTTATGTCAACCAGTGCGTGCCCACTATCGGCATCTAAGACATAGGCAGCTGTGGCATTAATCGCTGGCGGTGTGCCCCTGACCGTAAGAATAGGTTTGGGCGTCGGGGTGGGAGACAGCCAAATAGTCAAGACGCTTGTTCCTACCGGCGTAAAGGCCAGTACAGGAATGATAATCACAAGAAGAAGCACTATTGCCAGTAACACAATCGTCGATCTGCGGAGTTTTATCATTCTCTCTTCCTCAAAACATCTTTCTCTACCTCATAGTATGGCCTATGATACATGCTCACGAGCTGGTTTAGTCTGCATTCTTTTTCTTGCGTGGTATTTTCTCTTGAAGTTTTCTCTGCACCTCCACTTTTATGCATAACCAAAGTATCCCATTAGCCTTTATGATCTTTCTTTTATTATACCAATCCTTTCTATTACTATGTATCTTATGCTTCTTCACTACATATTTATAACACGTTTTTTTGCTTACCTATTTACATACATTACTATATTGACGAACTGAGCGTGATCGCGGTAGCTGCTAGCCGTTGCAAGACACTTTTCACACAACGGCTCTCCCTCAAAGACATCCGCCTTCAGGGAGAGCATGATGACGGCAAAATATTTCTCAGCCAGTTGCTCGATGCCAAGCCTGCCAGCTAAATTTATCCAGTGATAGGTCCAGTTCAATGTACCCAACATGATCAGTGTAGCCAGCCGTGTATCAGCAACAGACCAGAGACCAGCCTTCACACCCTCTTCGATCACTCGCTGGAAACACGCTTCATAGGCATCACGACATTGCTTGATGATCTCTTGCCGCTCTGGCGAGAGAAACCTCCACTCATTGATAAAGACGGTGACAGCAGCTCTTTGTCGTGCAATGATTCTAAGATGTCCATACACGAACTGCTTTATTTGCTGTTCAAGTAGCAGATCAATTGATCAGGGAGGCAACATTATACGCACTCATCGGCACATGGAAAACCCATATTTTAAGGATCGGTGCCGCGCGGATTAGCGAGCACAAAGAGGACATTGATCGTTTCCCTTTGCGCCTGCTGTGGAGCATAGCTCGCATTCAACGGTGTTTCCTGCTGCTGCTGTCCATAGTTCGTAACACTCGCACCCTGACCTACCGCCATGCTGCCAGTATTATTGAAGGTACCACTAAAATTAACGTCATTACTTGGTCTACCGCTCATACTTTATTCCTTCTTTCTCTACTTATGGCCGTCTCGACGGTCCTGGCCGATTGTGTACCTGTGCCCCTACACCTACAGCCATGGAGCCAGAATTGTTGATCGTGCCGCTAAAATTCGTCGTATTGTTGTTGAAGATCGTCATCGCACGTTGCCGGTAATCGGTCGTGTCAATGTGGTGCGCTTCTAGAAAATCGAGCACTGTGCACAGGATCTTTTTCTCCATCAGCTGGAGATACATCTTTTCATCCATCTCCTGGAAAAAGAGATGGTACTCGTCGTCGCTGGCAGCTTGGCGCA
>VBJK01000036.1 GCA_005879655.1 Chloroflexota bacterium
GATAGCCTTGAAGTTTTCGATAGACCAGCTTTTAAGCATGCATATTGTCCTTAGCGTAATTTGCAGAATGTCTTCTTCATACACTGTGATTGTATCTTATTTTGTGTCATAGCTCAATACTCATTTTTGAGAAATTGCATGCTTGCTATCGAGAGGCAGACGAAAGCAGAACTATAAAATTAGAATTTTGTATTTTGTACAGATGAGGCCAATCTTTTATTGACAACATCGGTAGAGCCAAGTACAATAAAAGGAGGATGGCATCGTGTTGTCAGGAACCAACCCTATAGCCGAGAGAGGCTATGGGCTTGTAGATAGGGGAGGTGACAGCCTATCTTCTACAAGCTGGCATTGGGTCTCCGCTAAGGAGACTGTATGACTTAGGAGGCACCTTCATGGCCGTTGCTCATACAGATTATTATCGTCATGAGAACCTCGTCCGTAAATCTATTCAAATTCCCTCAATACAGCACAAAGAGCTTAAAGCACTTGCTGTGGAACTAGACTCCTCGCTAGGAGATGTAGTAGAGACGATCTTGGAACTCATGCAACAGGATAATTATCAACAGTTACGAACCGCAATCACCCAAAAACGCGAACGCGAACTCTCCTCCATTAACCACACCCTCGACGAAGCTTATGCCTACCTCGCTTCTATCCCAGAAGCCCTTGAAGACGCTCGCTTCTTCTTTGATGCTGGGCGCGAAGGTATGGTTGCATGAGTCATGAGGCGAGGCAAATGTTGCCCAGCCCTAAACACTATGAGGCGGATATGTTGCCCAACCCTCGTCGTGGCGAAATCTGGGATGTAAATTGGTCGCCAGGTCGTGGCGCGGAACAACAAGGCATGCGTCCGGCATTGATTATTCAGAACGACCGGGGGAATGCCTCGCCGTCATACCCTTTGACCATCGTGGCGTCTATGAGCCGTACAGAACGTGAATTACCTTTGCATGTGCGTATCGCACCTAACGACGAAAATGGTCTAAGTGACGATACGGACGTGAAATGCGAACAGATCATGACTATTGAAAAATCACGTCTCTTGCGCAAGCGCGGATCAATCAGCACTGAGGAGATGCATCGCGTTGATCTAGCTCTTAAGCTAAGTTTGAATCTCTTATCTTAAATGTTGCCCATCACAGAAGCTGTTTTTCTGTGATGGCGCACGTATTTTTGGCTATAGTATGATCAAGTTGTTCAACGATGTCTGCTCCAGATCGAGGATCTCTTTGAGGAGGGTCTGAAGGGCACGATCTTGTTCACGATAAAACTGGCGCATACTGCCTAAGCCCAGACGGCTCGAAGTCTGTCCATTGGGCAGATGATACTTGAAGTAATGGTACCAGAGGATATTATAGAGCCGCCACTCAGGAGCGGAATCAGTGCGCACACCCCCGGCTCGCATGCGTTCAAAGCCAGCTTTCAAGAGATCGCGTACCAGTACCCCTTTTTTCGTGTGTGGATTGCTCTGCATCCTCAGAGCCACATAGTGCATCTCGACAAGCCTGGAGTTTGCAAGAAAATCATTATCCTCAATATTCTCAAGGGCATCCTTCAAGTCTTTGAGCGAAAGTTCATTCCCATTCACCTGTACAAATTCGCGTACTTTGTGGCGGAAAAGACTGGACTGACTGAGTTCCGGCATTTTACAGCGTTCAGGAGGGAACTGTGTTAAATCGAGCTTTAAGCTCTGCTTCTGATCTTCGCTGAGGTCATTCCAAGCATGCTCAAAATGAGGTTCCAACTCCTCGTACACGCGTTCCTGCACCAACTTAAGGTCAACACTTTGCAGACCTTGACGAGCTTTTTCCGCGAAGAGATGTCGGCATGCCACCTGAATGTAAAAAGGGTGAGAGCCAGCCATCGTCGTCACCCATTCCAACTCTGCGGGAGTGAATGCTAAACCCGTTTGTCCGGCTGGGACAGTAATTAATTGTTGGGTCTCCTCGAACGTCAATGAACTCAACACACAGGTCTGGAAAATGTTAAAAAACGGGGAAGAGGCCACAGCATCTGAATGGCACACCTCATACAGTGGTTTCATCGAGGCCGTTACATACGAGATCAGATCGTAGATACCAGCCAATGCACGTAGGAATGAGAAGAAGTCTGGATCGAAATGGGGATTTCTAGTGACCTTATCAAAAGCATCCATCAATAGTACAGGACGAAAACCGGCCTCACAAACATCTTCCAGCAGTTTTTTGAAGCGATCCTGAGCGCAGAGTTGCTCTGGGGGTGACTGAAGCGTAATGCTAGCACGGCACTGAAAGAGAAACTGCTCGCAGACAGTATGAAAAAAATCAGCGCGCGTCTTCTGTCGATATTCACGCCAATCAGTGAGAATGAAAATACGGTCATGCAAGTCATAGCCATAGCGCTGTTGCAGTTCCCTGTTCGCCAGGAACTTTAGCAACGAAGATTTCCCAATATGTCTTGAACCCACAATCGAGAAACACTGCCGTTTCTCTATGGCGTTAAAGAGCATGCGAAGTTCATACTGCCGTCCAAAGAACATCGCAAGATCACGCACAGCATCATAATCGTAGTATGGATTGATTCTCTGGGCCTCCACGAGTAGCACCCCTTTCTTAGCATCGTTTGCTCTTTTTGTACAATGCATTGTCGCATATCATCCCCCTTATTGTCTAGAGAACAACAGTCAGTTATTTTAATTGTATCCGCTGTGAAGTGCCAATCAGTGTACAAGGTCTGCCAGAATCAATTTTCATGAACTTTTGCGAATGTCACACGGAGGGCATCAAATGGCATGAGGAAGACGCTATACTTAAAGGGGAACTGTTAGCACAGAAGCTGAGGTAGACTATGGCAACCAGACCCCGGCATCGAAGTGGGTCTTCCCACAACCGAGAAAACAAACGTCGTATCTATAAACAGGTTGTGCAGCATCAAGGGACGCAGCCAGACAAGCAAGCAGTCGTACCGCATCATCATGCATTAGAGCCAGATGAGCAATCTATTTTTCATCAGTTACAGCATGTACTCTGGGATGGTGCAGCGGTAACATCGACCCTATGGAATTACCATACAAAGGACTGGGTTACAAATGTTCAAGCAACCGATATTGACAATGATGGTGATATAGAAGTTGTTGTCGGTTCACGTGATGGGGTTGTACTTGCCTGTACGCCATGGGGAGCAAAGAAGTGGGAAGCACAGTGGGACGGTCAATTTATCAGTGCTCTTTTCGCAATTCCCGTTACTGACGTATCACTGTACAAAAAGACAGCACAAAAGCAGCCCTGTGTCATTGTTGGGATGCGTGATGGTGGTGTCTATGCCCTTGATCAGGATGGCAGCAAGATACCAGGTTGGGCATACTCGACCGGAAGGATGATTCGCCAACTGTATATCCCCAAGAATCAGCCGAATGCTATTATTATTGGATCTGAGGATCGCTGTATTCATGTGCTTGATCGCATGACTGGTAAGGCAATGTCGCCTCCATATCAGACCAATGGATGGGTACGTAGCGTCTTTGTAACTGATATTGACGATGATCAGCGAGAAGAAATACTGGCAGGTTCTGGTGATCAACACCTGTACATCCTCGATGATTGTGGTCAATTTCTTGATAAAGTGTTTTTGGGGCATCAGATTTATGCTCTTTTCGCTGCTCCCCTGTGTCCTGGGGGACCAATGACCGTGATTACCAGTTCTAACCGCAAAGAACTCTTCGTCTGGACGGTGAAATGTTGCGCAGGAAAACGGTGGACCTTGCAGAAAGAATGGGAGATATCGTCAGATAGTACAGTCTTTAGTAATCGTATTCATGCCATTTCTGCATACGATATCAACAACGATCACGAAGCTGAGCTTCTGCTTGGCTCAGAGGACGGTTATCTCTATATTCTCAATCAGCGAGGAACACTGCTCTGGAAGCATCGCTTTGGCAGTTGTATCTATAGTGTCTGGGTATCAGATATTAACTTTGATGGTCAAGCAGAAATCATTGTTGGGACAGAAGATAGTGGTGTCTATGTGGTACAAGGAGAACTCAATAGCAACACTTATAAACGTATCAAAGAAGTCTATAAAGAAGCTATACACGATCAACAGGTGAGCAGTGGAAACGAGCTGATGAGAAGATTGACCCATAGAGAGAAGGCAATCTTGAAAGACCTGATTGATGAAGCTCCTCCAGTGCATCATGTGCAAATGGAAGTAAATAAAGCACGCCAATTGATGCAGGAGGGCAATTATGAACAAGCTCTTTCCTTATTCTTGCGTGCAAGACAACAAAAGGTTCAATATTGTTGGGATCAGCCAGCGATCACGCACGGGTATATATGGACATTGGGTATCGGGCAAATTGAGCGCAAGGGAAAATACGATCTGGTCGTGGGAACCGATGAGGGATACATTTATACCATTGATGCTGCACGTGGGGCGCACCAATATCTATGGAAGTGCGATGTAGGTGCACGTGTACGTATGCTTCAGATTGCCCCTCTCAGGCCGGGAGAGCCTGATTCAATCATTGCAGTCCTGGCAAACCATCGCTTGATTATTCTGAATAATCGTGGAGAGATCGTCAAAGAGCACATCTTTGAGAAGAAAGAGGATTGGGCGCGTTGCCTCTCCATCAATGTCTATCCAGAAGAACAGCAAAAGGCAAGCGAAATTGTCATTGGCATGGAGAATAAGAAGATTGCGATCTGGGAAGGGTATATGGATCGTGAGCGTCTGGTCATACATACACCGCAGGGTATTGGTGTTCTTTGTCTAGCTCAACTCACACAAGCAGGCCCAAAGCAGATCATCGGTGGCTCCATTAATAACCAGGTCTACGCCTATGGTCTGGATGGCAACGAGCTATGGCGCGTCCAGGGATATGAGCGCATACAAGCACTGTGGGTAGAAGATATTGACCGAGATGGTCTTGCTGAAGTGATCGTCGGTAGTGAAGATCGCTATGTCTATGTGCTCAACCATGAGGGTCACGTTAAATGGAGATATCGTACCATGCGCGGTGTGCTGGACGTGACGGTTGGCGATATCAAATTAGCCAGCGATCCTGAAGATAGTAATCAACGTCAACTGAAGGTCTTGGCAGCCAGTGCCGATGGCTATC
>VBJK01000113.1:0-4421 GCA_005879655.1 Chloroflexota bacterium
AGTTCCATCGCTTTACGCATCAATGCAGGCCCGCCAGGGAATGAGAAAATACCGTCCTGGGGAAAGGCCACCAGTTGTAGATGACAGATATCGCGAACTTCCTCGCGCACCTCTAGCAGAGCACGCAACGCAGTCAATGCAGGGTGACAGATATCCACATGGCTACGGATATACAGTGTTCCCTGCGCAACCTCCCAACGAATCTCCTCCAATGCTCGCTGTTTCACATCCTCGTGTGTCAGACTAGGCTTGCGTTCACCCCAGATCTGAATGCCCTCTAGCAATGTTCCCGTCGTATTATAACGGGGCTGACCCACCGTGAGGACCGCGTCAAGATGAACATGCGCGTCTATAAAGGGCGGCACCACAAGACGACCCGCCGCATCGATTTCACGACGCGCAGACGCTGTTGCAAGATCAGCGGCAATACGGGCAAAACGCCCATCCTGGAGAGCAATATCAACCAAGCCCTCCCGTTGAGGTAATTGAGCATGACGAATGAGTAAGTCGTAAGACATAAGGACTCCTTTAGAACAGGAAAGATAGGCGAATTGTCACTAGGGTTATTTGTTTACCTCTCAGCCACTTGTCACTAGTATACCCTAGACGAAGCACGCCTCTCTATTTCAACCATATTTTACGGCCTGCTCATATGATAATTGTCCTGCTTTTCTAGCAAATGCTGAGCTAATACGAGCACTCACTGAAGGGATTTTTTCGGCTCAGTAATAACCCATACATAAGGCACTAGACGAAGCGCCAGAAAATGGTTACAATGTGTAACATATAGCTATGTACTTAGTGTCCACAAGTAATCTGATTTGGATGGACGACCGGCGTTGTGGAGCTTGGAGATGCACGATGCTAGTCGCCTGTACCAATGTAAGCCTATTCTAACAGGGAAGTAAGGTTCTCCCTGTACCACAGTTCCGACGACTGTAGCGGTGGTGACAGGTGCCCACCTGTGCTATCTCAAGATCAGGAGGTTACATGTCTTCCCAGGCTAGTACCAATCATCAGCCTAGTTCCACTGAAACTGTGGAACAAACCCTTGCACGGATGCAACAGGAAAATCTCGAACTTCATCGAGAGCTTGAGAGGCGTACGCAAGAAAATGCCTTGCTCAATGAAGTAATCTCTACTGTCGGCTCAACGTTGAGGCTTGATGAAGTGTTACGCCATCTTGTGGACACCGTCGTCCGCGCTACCTCTTGCGATATCGCGTTCATTTATCTGCACGATAAAGACAAAGAACGCCTAGTGCTTGCCAGCACGAATGAACAGCACCAGCATCAGATCGGCAAGCTTTCACTAGCGCTCGGCGAGGGTATCGCTGGATGGGTTGCCTTACACCGTAAACCTGTCTTTCTGAAAGATGAAGCCCTGGAGGACCCACGCTTCTGCTACTTTCCAGAACTGGAGGAGGAAAAATTCCAATCAATTATGACTGTGCCCATTATTGGCGGGAAAGATCAGCACTTGATTGGCGTTATTACCTTACAGGCAGTAGCCCCCCATGAATTCACGGACCAGCATAGAACCTTCATCAGCAATACTGCCGCGCTTGTTGCTGGAGCTATTGAGAACGCCCAGTTGTATGAGAATACGCAGCGCAAGCTCAGAATTCTCACGTCACTCTCTATGTTGAGCCAGACGATCAGTTCCGGTCTGTACCTGGATGATATGCTACGCTCACTGGCTACGCTCACGGTGCAGATTATGGAGGTCGATCTGTGCGTCATTATGTTAATGGATCAGGGACGCGAACGAGAAACGGAAGTAGCTCGTCAGCCCAGACGATTAACCGTACACGTCACATCCCCCAATCTGAACGATCGAGCGCACTTCCAACCTATCGATGTAGAGCGCAATACATTGGATAGCTTGCGCGAAATGAATGAGGCTGTGCTACATACCAAAAGCGTAGAAAGCGGCACGGGCTACGCCGTTGAAGTCTACCATGACACGCTGGAACGCTTAAACCCGCTCAGAGATTCGCAATACAAGTCGCTCATCTCAGCTCCCCTGATCGCTGGAGCCGAGCAGCTAGGTCTGATCAACTGCTACTCCAGTAAAACGCGACGTTTTACCACTGAAGATCAAACGTTGCTAACGACTATTGCCAATCAGGTGGCGATCGCTATTAAGAACAGTTACCTGGTGAACCAGTTGGCACAAAAGAATCTTGTCAAGGGTTTCTTTGACGATCTGATGCACGGTACTAGCGATTCTGAAGACTCGCTACGACAACGCGCCCATTTCCTTGGCTGCGATCTGAACCGGCCACACGTCGCTATTATGGTTGAGATCACCCATCTAGATGATCCCCGCTACGATAGTCCCACCGCCAAGAAAGCCAGCAAGAATGGGCAGTCTCGCCCTGCACCGACCAATAACCATACACCGCCCACAGACGATGGCACATACGCGCAGGGAACACCACTGCAAACGGCATACAGGCGTATTGGAGGATTAGTAAGAAGGCGCGTCCAGGATGGCTACCCAGGCTCCATCTTCTATGAGCACGAAAACATCCTTACTTGCTTGATCGCCTTGAACAAAGATCCCAATGGCACACGTTTGAAAGCGTGGCTGCAAGACCTCGCGCAGCAGATGCACACTGAATATAGTGTGTACTTGTCCATCGGACTGGGTAACGCTTGTCAGCAAATTAACGATTATCGCCAGGGCTTTGCGGAAGCAGGCGAAGCCTTACACATGGGGCAGGATCTTCGTCATGATCAAGAAGGAGGAGAAGCGAAGTTACAACCTGTTGTGACACACTTTAACGACCTTGGGGTCTATCGCTACCTCTATAAAATTGCGCATATGGATGACTTACGCGATGTCTATCAGGATCAGATTGCACGCATCGATAGCTACGATCGACGCAAGAATACCGATCTGTTAGATACGCTAGAGACCTACCTCGAATGCGCGGGCAACCTGACCAGAACCTCTGATCGCTTATTCGTTCACCGTAATACCTTGATTCAGCGCCTTGAGCGCTTGCAATCATTATGTAATATCGATTTGCAGGAACGTGCCAACTGGCTTACTTTGCAAGTTGCTATCAAAGTCTATAAGCTGCGTACAGGAGCAGCTTAACAGGCAACAAGAAGTGTGGGTTCTCTCTTGCACCCACACTTCTTGTCCCGACCAGAGCTACTACATCATGACACTACCGATAGCCTCTGCTGGCGATGAAGCGGCAGTTTCTAATGCTGCTTTCCTCTGTTTTCCGCTCCCGCCACGTAACGGGATCTCCTTCAAGAAGAAAACCGCGACTAAGGCCAGCGTCATCAGCACAGTGGTAAGGATGAATACATCGTGTATGCCCTGGGTCAGACCAATCTTCACAGCACCTATCAATTGATGATATAACGCACTTCCTTGCACTCCAAACGCCGCAAATTGTGTCTGCACCTTCGTCTGTACATCTGGTAAGAGTAGAATCTGTGGATTATCGAAATAGCCCAACACTTTTCCTGGCACGACACGTTTGACACTGGCTGGCAGTGCCGCATGAAATGCCGGTAAGTATGCAACCGTCATTACTGATCCCATGGCCGCCAGACCGATCGTCCCACCAATGGAACGGAAGAAGGTCAAGACAGCTGTCGTCTGACCAATCTTGTGCGGCATAGCGTTTTGCACAATCACCGGATAGAGCGACATACTAGAACCCATACCCAATCCCAGGACAATCATCGCCAGCAACACATCGCCATTCGTCGCATTGACATCAAGCCTCAACAATAACAGCGCGCCTAAGACGGCAATCACTACACCCGTCACCGCCACCCACTTATATTTGCCTAAGCGCGAGACCAACTGGCCAGAGATGATGCTACTGGTGACGGCGGCTAGCATCAATGGCGTCAGGACCAGACCACTGCCAGTTGCAGAGGTCCCGACTACCCCTTGTACAAACAACGGAATAAAGAAAATGCTCCCGAATAAAGCCATACCAAAGATGGCTGTCACGACGGTCGAAGCGGTAAAGATGCGATCTTTAAACAAGCTCGGCTCGATAATTGGTTGTCCTCCACGTTTCTGCAAGCTTGCTTCGTACAGTATGAATACGAGCGAAAAGATCAGCGCCGCAGCAAACAGAGCGATAATCACCGGCGAGAGCCACGGATATGTAGAACCAGCCCAGGTGAAGCCAAGCAGCAATGGTACTGAAGCTGCAATCAAGAGGGTAGCCCCCAGATAGTCAATGGCAACGCTCTCCTTCGCACTGCGCAACGTTGGCATCAGAAAAATGAGCACCAGCAAGCCAACAATGCCAATAGGTAGATTGACGTAGAAGACCCAGCGCCAGGACGCATTCTCGGTAATCCATCCGCCAGTAGCTGGCCCCACGATAGACGATATCCCCCAGACAGCACCTACGAAGCCCTGCCACTTGCCACGCT
>VBJK01000113.1:4433-17959 GCA_005879655.1 Chloroflexota bacterium
CCAGCTCCTAATCCCTGAAGGGCACGATAAGCAACCAATTGATCCATCGTCTGCGCGGCACCTGAGAGTGCAGAGCCAATGAGAAAGACGACAACACCAAACAAGAAGATGGGTTTTCTTCCTAGCAGGTCGGAGAGTTTTCCATAGATAGGGACAACCACAGTTGAGGTCAACAAGTACACCGTAGAGACCCAGGTATAGCGATCAAAACCGTGTAATTCAGCAATGATGCGCGGCATTGCTGTTGAAACGATTGTCTGGTCAAGCGCTGCAAGTAACATCACGACAAGCACACCGAGCATCGTCAAGAAAGTCTCGCGCCGTGTAAAGTGTGGCGGCTCATACTCTTGAGAGGCATCTCTCCTCCTCCCATACGTTTGGACTTCTGGTGATACTATTTCCATCTCTTAATTCCCTTTACAAACTCATCAGCTAGCAGCAATCCCTTTAAAGTAAATTCGCCCCAGATGCTTTACTAGCTCATCCGGCGACATTTGCTCTCCTACGACCAAGCGCTCATAACTTCTAGGAGATTGTAAGCTAATAAATGCACTTAACATAACACTCGTAGGAATCTCCTTGTCAAACTCACCATTGGCTTTCCCCTCTTCGAGCAACGCAGTGAGGTACTGTTTGAGCCTTTCCCAACATGCATGCATCTCACCTTCCTTCTTGGTGAAGACTTTGCATAATTCCTCACTTCCACTAAATGTTTGAAACAGTTGCGCACGCTTCCCGTAGAAGCCACCATACATGATAGAAAGCACAATCTCTAGTCTGGCACGAGCAGTAGTCCGCATCCCTATTACTTCATCGATAGCTTGCGATAACATACGCATCGAGTGAAAGCAGATAGCAACAGCCAGATCCTCTTTACTAGGAAAGTGCAGATATAATGTCCCTTTAGCCACACCAACGCGTACTGCTATCTCTTCCATAGAAGTCTCATGATAACCTTTTTCGATAAAGACAGCCTCAGCGACCTGTAAAATGAGCTTTTCTCGCTCACGACGTTGTTTTTCTTTGAGTGAAAGATGAGTTCTTTCCATTTATGCCTTCATGCTCCTCTTTGATCAAGTTGCGGAACTCATCACGTATTGGATGACTAAGCTCATGTGCTATGAATTATGACTTCTTAGTCATAATTTTAACACGTGGTCATATTTTTGTCAAGGGGAGAGTGAGCAAGGGGAGAGTGGAGAAAGCTGTTGTGCACAGCTTTCTCCACTCTCCCCTTGCTTACTCTCCCCTTGCTCACCAATGTTCAGTGCGCATGATGATGAGTTTGTGCATTATTTATATTTAACTGGCAATACAGCTCTGTCTGGCCACAGTGTGTCGCTTGCAGAAAGTCGCATTCAAACTGAATTGTTGCGTGTTCAATGTGATATTTCTTACGCAGGACAGTCGTAAGTGATTGTAGGATAGTAGAGCTATCACTGGGAGGCAGATCATCAATGAGCACATGACACGAAAGCGCATGGATACCGCTCGCAATACTCCAGATATGCAAGTCATGCACATCTTGTACACCTGGCACCTTCTTCATATCCTGCACGAGATGAGCTATAGAAATATTTTTGGGCACAGCCTCTAGCAGAATATCCACCGTCTCAGTCAGAATATGCCAGGAACCCACTGCAACCAGAATGGCAATACCAACCGAAAGCAACGGGTCTACAATCTCCCAGCCGGTTAATAAGATAACAATACCACCAACAATGACGCCGACAGAAGCTGCCACATCTCCGAGTACGTGCAGCGAGACCGCACGCGCATTGAGGTTATCGCCTCCCTCTTTACGCAAGCCAAAAGCAATAAACAAATTAATAGCAATCGCAATTGCCGCTGAGACAAAGATCACCAATGGTTGCACCGGCTCAGGATGCTGGAAACGCTGCACGGCCTCCCACAGAATAGATCCTGCGATGAGAATAAGCGAGACTGCATTTAATAGCGCAACCAAGATACCAACGCGGTGATAGCCGAACGTCTTACGATGATCCGATGGACGTTCCGCCTGTACAGCCGCGAACCAGGCAAGACCAAGGGCAAAAAGGTCGGTCAGGCTATGGCTGGCATCCGAGAGCAATGCAAGTGAATTGGCAACAAAACCACCAATGTAGCCCGCAAGCAGAATAAAAACGGTGAGAAAAAATGCCAAGCGCAATGTATGCTTTGTCATTCCATGGGTATGATCATGTCCATGCCCATGCCCATGTCCATGCCCATCATGGTCACGCTCGTGATCGTGAGCATCATCATGAGTATGGTCGTGCTCGTGATCACATTCATGTCCATCAGTATGATCATGTCCATCAGTATGATCATGTCCATGAGTGTGGTCATGAGTATGAGTATCATCGTGATCATGAATATAGTCATGTCCATGATGTCTACGCTCGGTATATCCCTTGTTCAAGCTAGCACCTCGGTTTCTTGTGTAGGATACGTCTTCGATCCATATCTCCCGCTTCCTCCCGTTGACAGAACAAGCGTGTTCCCCTCAATCTTAATATACATCGCGGGATAACACAGTGTAAAGAAGTTATGCCTTTATATTATATTTTACTTCTTTTTCTTTCTTTTAAGCGCTAAAAATGGTTTTTCTGGTACTTGTATGCTATCTATAAAGGTGCTACTGCTCCCTCAGTAGCAAAAAATAGACGTGCCTCTTGATGCTCTTAAAACTCCTTGCATCACAGAGAAACAACGTGCTAGACTATAGTCGTGATCTCATCGCAACACTCATACAATAACTGGTGGCGACAGCAACGGCCTCGACTGACTCTGTGCTATCTAGTGATTGCACTGGCCTTGCTGCTTCTAAGCGGAACAGACTACAGGCACACTATTAGCGAAGTCGGCAATCCATTTGGCGACTTCCTAATGTGGTGGGTAAGCCATGGACTGCTGGCCGGTATCAGTTGGCTGCTGGTTGGTGCTGTTTTGCTGATCACAGCAAAGGATTGGGTAGATGGTGTTGAAGGTCTTACTACGCTTCCTCCTGCCATGCTTTTACTACTCTCTAGTTACGCAGAGAATGCACAAACAGCTTCTACTACTGATCTTGTGTCTCAACTCCTCTGGGTCCCCTCTTTCGCTCTGCTAGGAGCGACCTTTATTCATCTTAGCTTAACCTATCGGCCAGAGACGCTCAGCGGTCCAGCTACGCCACGCCTAGCAACGGATGCCTTGCCATATCTGCCACTGATTGCCCTCGTCACCTACGAGTGGAGTTCGCTATTTTTTATTCATCATGTACCGACACGCATCAATCTGATTGCAAGCCTGAGTTATGCAACATTAGCTGGTATCATTAGCTTATATATTGGACTACGTTCGCTCGTTCGTGTCGGCCTGCTCTTCTCACGCGTATCTGGTAGTCAGCCAGAGACCAGCACAGAGAGCGTTCCGCTACGTGTTCGTCAGCGTATTGGTGATGTTGCGCCCGTATGGATCAGTGGCGTTGGTCTAAGCCTGTGTCTGGGTATCTTGCCGTACTGGCTCACAAGGCAGACACTCCTACCGCTCTCAACACTCTACATCTTAGCGGCTCTCTACCCACTCATCTTGCTTTATACGCTTCGATCGCTACGCCGCCTTGACCATTTACATGTGATACTAGCACAACGAGAGGTAGCTCTACACGAACAACAAAGAATTGTGGAGGATCTGCGTCATGCTAACAGGGAATTGCAACAGACCACTTCACTGTTACTGCATGCCGATGCTCACCTACGCTCTATCCTCTCACAACGTATACACGACCAGCCCAAGCAACAGGCTCTACGCATTCGCTCGTTGTTAGGTCACTGGCAACATAAGCTGCGTGTCGAAGCAGAGAACGATCCCAACGGCAAAGTTGTTGTGCAACCAATTGTTGATGCTCTAAGCAAAGTCCGCAAAATCAGCGAAGAGCTGGAGAGCGACTTACGTGGTCTGCAACTACTAGTTGAAGATGCTTACCAACGTCGCAGTCTGGGCCTCAGACTGCATCTAGAGAAGCTGATTCGTGAGGATCTGCCAGCGCTACACTCAGAATCCCCACTCAGAATACAAGCCGATCTGTGGGCAATTGATGCATTCAATCCAGACCTGGAGCAGACTGAAGCGGGTGAAAAGATTGCAGAAGCCATCTCGTATGTGGTCACTCAGGCCCTACTCAACGTTTACCACCATGCCGGAGCGACCTATGCCACGGTACGGACAAGGTATAACAATGGACTGCTAGAAGTCTCGATCATCGATGATGGTCGTGGCTTCAATCTCAAGGACATCTCGTCGGAAAAAGCGAGCCTCTTCAAAGCACAATTGAAAGCGCATGAGGCTGGCGGGACACTACTCATCGATGCTACTCCTCGTCCTCTACCCCAGCACGGCACCAGGATTACCCTGAAAATTCTCTTACTAGGCACCAAGCCGCCATCACGGGCAGCTGAGCAACGGGACGCTAGCCATCATCAGTCGTATTCAGCGCCGTAGCACCCGCAGGGCAATCCCTTGTGCTTGCCCTGGGGCGGCGGCGGGGCCTTATTTGAACGGCATTGTCCCTTGTGGCAATGTCTCCATCAACGTGGTACAGTAGGAGAACAAAAAGTATCGTAACATAGCTTATGAAGAGCAAACTAACAAGGAGACTACTGTGCCTGGTATACAGAGACCTGACAACACTCCTGATCGCACGGGGAGAAGACAAGGAAAAGCTCCCATTTTAGGGCAGGGACATAGCCTTAGCGACGAAGAGGGAGAAATAATCCAACACATGATCCGCGAGGAACAGCAATCCTCACGCTTGCCCTATATTCCACAAGAGGACCTTTCACAAGAGGCAACAACACAGATGTCACCAGAAACCGCACGTGTCATCGGCGTTAGCCACGTGCGACAGATATTACATATGTTTAATCGAGATTACCTTTATGGGCAAGGACGTTTCGATGAATATCGCGATGGACTACTGCTCAAATGGGGCGACGGCTATTCACGTAAACACATCTGGATTACCGTTGAAAATGACAATATGATCTTTGAAACCAGTCATTACAAGAAATGCGATAAACCCTATTGCAACGGGACCCATCATACACTGACACCCGATCTCTATATGAACATAGATCTGCTCAATCAGGAGTTGGGCGATCGTTTCCGCCGCCCAGTCTTCGAGCGGTCAGAAGATTAAGCAGGAGAGCACCGTGACCACACCACTGCTCGCATTAGAAAAAGATCTTTTCTTTGCCGTCAAAATGCGCGACACACTGCGCCACTACGACATGGATGTCAAAACCGTGCGTACTCTTGCGGCATTTGAGCAAGGGCTAGTTGCGCCAGAAACAGAAAAACCGGCTCTGGTCATTGTGAATATTGCCACGCAAGGAGTGGATTGGGAAGCCGCTATCCGTGCTGCGCAAAGCGCTGGTTACGCGGTGCTGGCCTTTGGCTCGCATATGGATCTTGCTGCACGCGCTAGAGCTTTGCGAGCAGGCGCGCAAAAAGTTGTCGCAAACTCGAAATTTGTAAGCGATATGCCAGGACTGGTGATGCGCATGCTCCACGCACCATTGCCAGGGGAAGCTACTGCTGACGAAGATTAAACTCGTATTTGCGCGATTCATTGCGCTATGAGCACCACCATATAAAACCGGCGCAACGAATTGCGCAAGTACGGGGCGTCACCTCATAGCGCAATGAAGATGACGACATTAATGGCCGCAACCGCAGCCACGTGCCTCGCCGCCGCCATCAGCAGTCTTGAAGGAATGTCCACAGCCACAGCTAGAAACGGCATTGGGGTTATTCACCGTAAAGCCAGCTCCCATCAAGCTATCGACATAATCAACTTCGCTGCCATTAATATAGACCACACTCATCTCATCTACGACGACCTTAAAGCCTTCAATCGAGATAACTGTGTCACCCTCTTGCGCCTCGTCAAGCGTCATCCCATACTGGAGACCAGAGCAACCGCCACCAGCGACAAAGATACGCAGACCAAGGCTTGGATCATTTTCTTGATTTAGCAGTTCGCGCACTTTATTCGCAGCAGCGCTTGTCATGGTGATTATACTTGTCTCTGTCGCCGACTGCTGGTTCTGCTCGATCATGTTTCACCTCTCCATAAAGGTTGCACTCGCAACCTCATCTATATTCTCAATAAAAGAAACGTTCCTCTATAGCTCTACTTAAGCCTATTATATCCTTGCCAAAATAAAGCGTCAAGACAACCAGGATTGGCCTGGTTCCTACAATCCAAAACGTTGCTGGACTTGTATAATATTCCCCAGCAGCGTTGGCGCGATGGGGGATGCCCCAAACAGCATCTCACCCGGTAGCGTCTGGCCTGTGGTAAGCTTGATCATGATATTAGCCGCCGTCCATCCCTGAGCCATCAGATGCGCCCCCAATGCACTGACAATCGGCACAGAAAACGATGTCCCACACCAGTCAGCCCAGCCAGCGATATTCTGTTCGCCAGCAGGAAAGTTCGGAGCAATATAGACACCCCGTACCGCATCCGGCAACGCATTACTATCCGTTATACCATACCCATCACCCCCAAAGGTCGCAACCCCCGTATGAATAGGCGCGATATTAGCCGCATTGGCAAATATCGATGGAGCAAACCCACTGTTGACAGAGGTCACGCTCAATGTCGTCTCATAGCGAGCGGGTGCACGTGGCGGACGTGGTGCTAAGCCCTGCTGGGATGCTCGCGTCGAGTCATTACCTGCCGCCGCAACTACCAGCGCCCCATGTTCATACAAGCCCTCAAATAATAAACGCAAACCTTCCTCAATATGATGGAGCACGCGTGTCACCCCCACCAGTTGTGTCGTTGACCATTGACGCTGATCGAACCAGATATAGGGGAGACGCCGCACATCTGGCATGATCGTCAGGCTGAGATTAATGACAAGGCGGCGAATAGAGCCAGAGACCATTTCCCGTTCAAGATCAGAGAGCGCAGCAAAGAGAGCATACAAATCCCCTCCACCAAAGTCATTTAAAATACGCACCAGGCGAATGCGTGCTCGCGGCGCAACGTCACGAATGAGACCAGCGACAGACAGACCATGATCGGGCATCAGGTAGAAACGCGCGTCATTGGCAAAATCACGCCCAGTACGTCCATCGTTGGATAGCGCATAACGATCATACTCGACCGAGAACGAGCCGTCTTCGCGCCGTAGATCAGCAGACAACTTCTGTAGCAACCAATTGCGACGCAGTTCAGGACGTGTTGCCGCACTCCTGATACGATCAGGATGATGGGCAGTATCCAGCACTGCGACCAGCACATCCTCAGCCCCTTTCGCATCCAGGGGAATCCCTTGTTCCAACAATTTGACATGCCAGCCGATCAGGGCATTCGCTGCCGCAGGCACATCCAAAGCAGGAGCAGGACGAGGGGGAAGCGCAGGTCCACCCTCGCCATAAAGTAGTGGTGCCGCCGTCACCAGCCAGTTCGGCATCGCAGAAACAAGATACAAGCCTTGTTGTGCCAGATACTCCAGATGGGCCTGTAGATAAGAGAGGGTCATAGGCGATGGATCAACCATCGCCTGATCTATACCACGTGTATGAAAAAAGATAGCCACTAGCGGCTGTCTGCGGTGCAAGCCGAAGACAAAAGCGCGACGGCGCACCGGGGGCATAGTTTGCACCTCCCGCCAACGGCCATAAGTACCATATAATTCCAGAATAAGACCATACTGCGCCAAAAATTCATTGAGTGTGGTACGTACCTGCTCAACTAGTAGTTCTAAAGAATCATCGACCGGCAATCGAGGAAGACGAACGATCACCACGATCTCGCCAGGTACCCAGTGAAATAACTCATGCGGTGTACCCATAAACTCTGCTGCATTACGAACCATGCTCCGAAAACTCCCCTTGACACATAATGTGATACTCGACTGTATGTTGCAATAGCATTCCCTGTTACCTGATACGGAAACATGGTGACAGTTGGTATGTGCAGCTCTGCATACGCGAGTAGACGCGGTGAGGTCAATGCAAATACATCTTACTAGTTTTCTATTATAGCTCAACTATGGGCGTGTGACAATGAGCAATTTGCGCGACAAAAAGAGTTTTATCTTTTGCCCTATCTTCCTTTTCTTTAAGCTATAGCACATATATTACCTTTTTCTCATAGTTCATGTTATAATACGATAAAGTTATATAGTACTTATCCAGTTGATGTCATCGTGTCTGTGCAGATAACAAGGCACCTACTTCCCAGAGTGAAAGCCTTCTTTTCATAGCAATACAGATAACAAGGCTGCACTTGCTAAACTAATTCGTCCCTGGTATGCAGGAGGTACGGTTGCGTTGTCTTCGGTGATTGCAGCCAGAAGTGCGGGAGAGGGCTTCTACTTGAAGCCTGACATTGCCTTCAATTTTTACGATCCTGCTGGCAACCAGATAGATTGCTACCCGATGCAGGAGGAGGCAAACTTCTGGAACATCTCCTTGCGCAGTGGATGTTTTTGTAATTCCGGTGTGCGCGAGGTCGCCCTCAATTTTGCCGGGGAGGAAATGGTGGCCTGCCTTCAGGATAGGGAAAGTTCTCTGAAGCCGAACCATTGTATACGCGTGCACTCGCCATATATGAGCGGCATTTGGGACCAACGCATCCCGACATGGCAAGCAGTCTCAACAATCTGGCACTGCTGTATAATAGTCAGGGAAAGTTCTCTGAAGCCGAACCATTGTACAAGCGTGCCCTTTCAATCTATGAGCGTATATTGGGATCAGAGCACCCTCATACACAGCATATACGGCAAGGGTACGCCTCACTTTTGAGAAATATAGGATGCAATGAGGAGGCATTGGCACTGGAGATGAACTCCAAAGGGCATAAATAGCCATCCTATTATGTTTCTATAAACATAACAAGCACAAGAGCATCCACAAAGGGAGGTTTTAATGATAGAAGTCTATGGCGTTATTATTATTGGTTCGGGTCCGGCAGGATATACTGCCGCGTTGTATGCAGCGCGTTCCAATCTCACAGTATTGGTATTCCAGGGGTACCAACCAGGTGGCCAACTGACGCAGACCAGCGAAGTAGAAAACTATCCAGGTTTTGAAAACGGTATCATGGGGCCAGCAATGATGGAGAAATTTGAACAGCAGGCGCGTAGCTTCGGCGCGCAGCTGATACCAGAGGACGTACTGGCCGTCGATTTTTCGCAGCGTCCCTTTACAATCACAGCTCATTCCGGCGAGTATAAAGCTCATACGATCATTATTGCCACAGGTGCTAGCGCCAAGTGGCTGGGCTTGCCCAGTGAAAAGCGCCTGCAAGGACGAGGCGTGACGGCCTGTGCGACGTGTGATGGATTCTTCTTCCGAGGACAAGATGTAGTAGTCATCGGTGGTGGCGATACCGCGATGGAAGAGGCGATATTCCTGACGCGTTACGTCAACCACGTCACCCTCATTCATCGCCGCAATACATTCCGGGCCAGTAAGATCATGCTGGATCGTGCATACAAAAATCCCAAGATTAGCTTCCTGTTGAACGCTGAAGTGGTCGAAGTTCTGGGTGAGGATGCAGTGACAGGCGTACGGGTACGTGATGTACAAACTGGTGAGGAGAAAAGGCTGGATGTGCAGGGCGTCTTCCTAGCGATTGGACACCAACCGAACACAGCACTCTTCAAGGGCATCATCAACCTGGATCAAGTGGGCTATATTGTACCGGCTGAACATACCATGACCAACATTGCAGGCGTGTTCGCAGCGGGCGATGTCACTGATCATCGCTACCGTCAGGCCGTGACTGCCGCAGGCGATGGCTGTCGAGCTGCCATCGATGCAGAACGCTGGCTTGAAAGCGTAACCGAAGAAGAAAAAACAACTGCTGCTATTGCTGATGTCTGAAAAGCATCGGCAATAGCAGTGGCTACTTTGCACACGACTATACAGTCTCCTACTGGATAGTCCCCTTGTAGATACCCATAATGCTGCTGAGGAACTTCAGGGCATCTTCCTTCTTGCGCTGGAACGAGTTGCGTCCGATGATCGAGCCGAAACCGCCACCATCACGGATGGCACGAGCTTCAGTGAAGACATTCTCATCAGTAGAAGCAGCACCACCGGAGAAGATCACGATACGGCGACCATTGAAGGCAGCTTGCGTGACATGGCGCACGCGATCAGCCAGGGTAGAAATGGGTATCTCGTACTTTTGGTAGACCTTCTGCGCTTCTGGCAACTCGATCTTCGCACTGGGTAGCTTCACTTTAATAATATCAGCGCCTAGCTGAGCGGCAATCTGTGCAGCATAGGCCACCACATCAATGGAGGTCTCACCGTCCTTGCTCAAAGAGCTACCGCGCGGATACGACCAGACCACCACTGCCAGACCAGCAGATTTCGCTTCCAGCGTCAAATCCCGCAACTGCTCATACATCTCGGTACGCTCAGAGGAACCAGGATAGATGGTAAAACCAATAGCAACACAACCCAGCCGCAAAGCATCTTCCACACCCGCAGTTACGGCAGAAATAGGATCACGCTCGTCATTTAATACGTCATGATTGTTGCACTTCAAGATCAATGGGATCTCGCCCGCAAAATCACTGACTCCTGCTTCCAGGAAACCTAATGGCGCTGCATATGCGTTACAGCCAGCCTCGACAGCCAACTGGAAATGATAAAGAGGATTGTATCCAGCAGGGTTGGGGGCAAAGCTACGAGCAGGACCATGTTCAAATCCCTGATCAACAGGCAGAATCACCAATTTTCCAGTACCAGCCAGCTGACCATGATTCAGTAGACGTGCAAGATTGGTACGAACACCAGGATTTTCGCTGGTATACCAGCTTAGTATCTCTCTAATGCGGTCATTCATATTTTCTATTCCTTTTCACTCATCGTCAAGTGACTATTCCACAAACATCGTGGCTAACCCATTGTTGTCTCAGGAGACGCGGTGGCAACATAAATAATTGCAATCCCCTGGCGGGAACATTTGAGCTTTCTACAGAGATTTCCCTGTGATAGTGTAGCACAATTGACCAGCCCCAACAAGGAAGCTAAGTGTGTAGCACTGGCATCATTTTTTTGCGCCGAGTCCAGGGCAACCACAATGGACGCGCATCACAGGCTGCTTCGTACCATTGTAGGGGCAATCCCTTGTGGTTGCTCTGGACTCTGGCATCAATTGTACTAGAAGCATGAAAAAAGCCCTTTCTCATCGTTTATAGACTATGTAACACTTAAATCTGTTACCTTCTACAGATTGATACGTTTGTATATCAAGGTGACAAGGAGCAACGTTGTTCCTTGTCAAAAAGTATAGATTAAGTACACACCAAAGGAGAACTTTCATGGGTGGTAGTAGCTTTGATCTGCTCATGCAAGAACTGACCAAACATCAGCGCATTATGGCAACACTACAGGAAGAGAATTGGGCTTTACGCCGTCAACTAGCAGATCTACGCGCAGGCCATGGCATTGTGCTCGAAATTTTGGGGAAACGCTTTACCCTTACAGGAGAAGCGCTAACCACTTCTCCTGCGCAAGAGACAACTGGTGCTGCCTCCACCGACAGCCCTATACATCCCGCATCAGCCCAAGCCGAGACAAAGCCTTCTACTGCTAAAGATGCACCAGTCTCGCCATCGCAAGCTACCACGACTACCAGCTCAGAAGCAGAAGCAGCCTCAGCTCCCCAAGAGCAGCGACCAGCGAAAGCACCCACCTTCCTTGAAGAAATGATGATCAGCCAATTTGAAACTGCTATGACTACTCCACAAGCGATTTGGACTGGTCCCGTCAAGAAGCCAGAACTCAGCGATGAAGAGCAGAGAGCAGCTCTCCGCCGCGAACTCAAGGGAAGCTTTCTCTTAGAATAACGAGACGTGATACACGAGCGTGAGCAGATCAACACTAGTGATCCGTTGCCCACGCTCACACAAGCCCACTTATCGTTTTCTGCTGAGCGATGTGTGAGCTTCCCCACTATCATGCCCGCACTCACTGCAAAAGCGCAGCTGCACAATATCCGGCCAGACTACACCACAGCGCGGACATACTTTTTCCAGCGAGATACCACAATAGATACAATGCTTCCATTCTGGTGCAATAGGGTGCATACAAGAGACACAAAGATCTTCTTCCTGGGGTGTAGATGTTGCTTGACGCATCCGCACATCACAATCCACTACCAGACGCTGTACAAAGCAGTCCATGTCCATCTGTAACAAGAGATGATCTATCGCTTGCAGATGCTGCACAGTAGCCATCAGCAAGGGACGCAATCCCTGTTTCGATAGCACGTCAATCTCTGTAAAGAGCATTTTTAGCACCAACTCGCGTAACTCTACTGACGCTAAGCGATTGACGGCATCAAGGTCTTCAAGCAGCACCACAGCGGGAGCCTTGCGTTGCACAGAAACAAAAAAGCGCTGTAAGAGATCCCGCACAAAATTACTGCCATAAGCCGATATACCACGCGAACGCACAAAAAATCCTTCGCCCTTTAAAGGTTCCAGTATTGAGCATTCATGGCTAGCTATCATCGTCACAATAGCAGAAAATGCTAGCGAGACCAGAGAAGCACCTAGCTCACCTGCCACTGCTTCTGCAACTAAATGACGTTCTTTGCTAGATTTCCCAACCAGCAACAGATAGCGTGGCTCATCCTGCCTTGCGGCATGAGTATGTTGTGGCTGCATACTTTGCTCAACAAAAGAGCGTACCTCATGCATTACGCCCTGCAAACCATCCACCTGAGCAAGCGTGAGCAGAGCGTGTTCCGAGAGCACACAGGTATGCAAAGCAGCCTGTACGCGCAGCATATGACGCACATCCAGGTCAGCCAGTTCTTTCAATATGCCAGCTAGATCCAACCTCCCATCAGTACTACCTTTCAAACGCTCAATACATTTGGCAATAGGAGGGAGGAGAGTGCCCAGCAATGCACGAGTCCTTTCCTGACTGATGATGCCCAACAATATATGTTCGGCAGCGATGAGCGAAGCCTTTCCCGTATAGATGACAACCGCAAAGGTCCGATCAATACATTCCTGCAAATCACTGGCAAGCGGGATTAGCCCGCCACTCTCGGCCACCTCACTTTGATCCGCGCCAATAATTTCCACCAGCCTATCGCGCAACGCCAAGCGATCAGCACCCAAGATCTCTAGCAAGCGCATGGCATGGTTACTGCTACAGGCCACCAAGAAAAAGTGTTCGCTGGCTACAACAGGCCGTTCCAGTCGTGCAACAACCTTTCTCGCAACGTGCAAGAGTTCTTGTGTCTCAGGCTCTAGCCATCCTTCACGATACTCTTCTATGTCAGAAACAAAAGAAAACATCAACATCTCCTCCTAACGACTGCTATTGCTTACATAATATACCAAGGATGTGAACCCTCTTTTAGGGATAAGGCTCTCCACACTCAAGACAAAAACGAGCATTCTCGATCTCAGGACGCGGTGTACGACACCTTACGCATAGCTGAGCAAGAGAAGCGCCGCAATACACACAATATTTCCAGCCACGCCCTA
>VBJK01000037.1:0-649 GCA_005879655.1 Chloroflexota bacterium
CCCCCCCAAACCTCGCGGAAAATCGAAAGGCTGCTCATGCGGCACGCAACGACGCAAGGCCAAGCACTTTCCTGTTGTTCGCAAAACGGCTAAAGTGCCTCAAATTGTTCCATCATGATGAGCCTTTCTGTTACTTTTTCTCCTTTTCTTCTCTGTTTCTCACTTTCCACGGAACTTCTTGAGGGGTTCCGCTACTTCCTCTTAGTCCAAACGTCAACTTCTACATGCCTCTTTTCCTTCACATAAACAACACTAAACCACTCTTCTACCTTCTATACATCACTATACTCTAGCAATATCTTACTTTTTGCCTCATTTATTTTCTCAACCATTTTTCTTCTCTTTTTCTCTCTTCTCATACCAGTCTTTTTTTCAAAATTCTCTGAGGTCCTCTGCTCTCTCCTCCTTACAAGCTCCTTCATCACCAAAAAAGGATGAGTTCGTGTACTTTCACAAACTCATCCTTTTTCTCTCTACCATCGCCCTCATTCTGTCGTTATTTCACTCTTTCTCTCATCCCCTTTTTTCTCCAATACATGAGGCAGCCCTTTGTTCTTCTACATCTTTCTCACTTACTACATCAATCACACCTTCTGTTATATCCATCAACCTCATTTATCTCCTCAATTTCTGCCCCTCTCAGTTTCTT
>VBJK01000037.1:667-2412 GCA_005879655.1 Chloroflexota bacterium
AAGGCTCAGCAACCATTGAATTATGATCACCAGAAACGTTATATACCTCTACTGCTTCAGCAGAAAACGGAGCCCATAACGATGGGTCAGCTGCCTCTCTACCCTCGCTGCGGAACAGGGTAATACGCCCCGCATAAGGCTTCGGTCGATATCTCCTAAAACAGATCTCATGCATTTCATATACCTGCGTATACCTACGGAATTGAGAGATGTCCATATCTTCTGGTACCGCCTGTGCTTCTATTAGCTGTGCTAAGGCATATGCCAATTGCTCATCGGGTTGCAGACGACGCAGTTCTTCATATGGGAACAATGCCTCCTTTTTCCCGCTGCGTACCATTGCTTCGGCTATTTCTAGTATTCGTTGCGCACAATCCTCTTCCACCGTAGAGAGCAGCTCTTCCTCCACCCCTACAGCGCGGTCTTGCTGCTCAGGATGGGTATCCAGAATGGCTAGCAGAGCCACAGCATGTCCTTGCTGCTCTAATTGCCGAGCCATCTCGAATGCCACCAATCCCCCAAAGGAGTACCCTATGAGAAAGAAGGGAGCGTTAGGTGGCTGCACAGCCAACAGTTCGTTAATGTAGGTGGTCGCAATCTGCTCGATACTGTTAAAACGTCCCTCATCACCTGTGGTAACAAGAGCGGGTGCCTGGATGCCGTAGTATGGTCGGTCATGACAAAGATGCTTCACCAGCCTTAAAAAGCTAGAGACATTTCCTGCACCTTCATGTACACAGAAGAGAGGCGGCCTTGCCTCTAGCCTGTGGGTTTGCTCCACAGGTTGAAGCGTTACCAGAGGGGACAGATGCAATGATCTCAGAGATGTCTGCAAAAGAGTGGCGACTTGCTCAATAGTTGGCACCTGAAACAGCGTTGTAAGGGAAATTGCTGGTAGCCTATGTGCTTTACGCCATGAGCCAAATTGCTTGTTCATACGATTGAGTAATTGCACTGCCAGCAAGGAATGCCCTCCCAGCTCAAAGAAATTGTCATGGATACCCACCTGGGGCAAATGCAGCAACTCAGCCCACATCAAGGCTAACTGCTCTTGTAAGGGTGTTTGTGGTCTCCCCAGTGGCATCGCCTCTGTGTTCTTGAGGAACTGACTCCTGTCGGGATCTGGTAGAGCTTGAAAATCGACTTTGCCATTGGATGTGAGTGGCAATGCATCCAGAAATACAAAGAAGGCTGGTACCATATAAGGAGGCAGTTGTTCCTGCAAATAGCTTCGTAACTCTCCTGCCGTCTCTGCATTGGCTTGCACCCCTACTACATAAGTCACCAGACGTTTCTCCCCTTGTTCATCTTCTCGCATCTGCACCACCCCTTCTCGGATCTCAGGATGCTGCAAAAGCACGGCCTCAATTTCTCCCAGTTCGATGCGTACCCCTCGCAGTTTCACCTGCTGGTCAATACGACCCAGATATTCTATGGCACCATCAGGCCGATAGCGGGCCACATCTCCAGTCCGATACAGCCGCGCTCCCCCTTCTGGGACCGGGCCAGTCTCAGCTTGCGGTCCTCTACCTGCGAAGGGATGAGGCACAAAACGTTCCGCCGTCAGATCTGCCCGCTTGAGGTAGGCACGTGCCAGGTTGACTCCTCCAATGTACAATTCCGCTGGCACTCCAATGGGAGCTGGCTGCAACTGCTCGTCCAACAGATAGATCTCTGTGTTGGCTATTGGATGGCCTATAGGCACTCGCGAGCCTGCCTGCTCAGGCTCGCACGACCACGAAGGC
>VBJK01000037.1:2438-7612 GCA_005879655.1 Chloroflexota bacterium
CCGCCACAGATCACCACACGCACGTCGTGGCAGTCTGGCCAGCCGGGCTCTTCGAGCAAGACCTGTAGCACCGCAGGAACGGTCTCCAGGACAGTGATCGCAGCATGGGCCAGAAGCCAGACCAGGTAGCCGCTCTCCTGGGAGCGCTCAGCTGGCGGGATCACCAGTCTGGCCCCGGTCGTCAGCGGCCACAAAATCTCTTCTAGCGAGGGATCGAACGAGAACGTGGTGGACTGCAAGAGGCCATCCTTCTGAGTGAGTTGGTAGGTCTTTTGCACCCACAAGAGCGTATTACAGATGCCTTGATGGGTATTCATTACCCCCTTGGGTCTGCCTGTAGAGCCGGAGGTATACATCACATAAGCCAGATGCTGCGGCATTACCTCGCTGGTCGGGTTGAGAGCTGGTTCATCGCTGATGCATTGCCCATCGGCATCCAGAGCGAGTGTGGGAGCCTGCATTGCTGGCAATGTAGCCATGAGTGGTGCCTGGGTGAGGACAAAAGCAGGCTGAGCGTCGGAGAGCATCCAGGCCAGCCGCTCGGCGGGCATGCTCGGATCTAGCGGTACATACGCCGCCCCTGCTTTCAAGATTGCCAACAGCGCAATAACGAGCGCCAGCGAGCGTTGCATGCAGACCACTACCAGCACATCCGGCCTAGCCCCCATGCCCTGTAACATCCACGCCAGGTGATTGGCCTGTCTATTGAGTTGCCCATAACTCAGAGCACTTTCTTCCAGCACGGCGGCAATGGCTTCTGGGGTGCGCTCGACCTGTTGCTCAAAGAGCTGGTGCACACACACATCCTGCGCAAAGTCGGTTTGTGTCGCGTTCCACTGGATCAGCAGTTGCCTGTGCTCCGCCTCAGTAAGCAAAGGCAGATCACCAAGGCGCGCCTGCGGGCGGTCCACGATGCTTTGCAGCAACGTCTGGAAGTTGGCGAGCAGACGCGTGATCGTCTCAGCCTCGAACAGGTCTGTACTATACTCCAATGCACAGTACAGCCCTTGCTCTGTCTGGGTAAGCGAGAGGGTCAGGTCAAACGCACTGGTTGCGCTCTCCACCGAGAACGGCCTGATGACAGGGACGTGTGCCGTCTCTGCCCCCTCTGCAAGGTCTCGTGTGTGGGGAAACTTCCCCTTATCAAGCGTATTCTGCAAAACGAGCATGACCTGGAAGAGTGGAGTACGACTCATATCTCGCTCAGGTGAGAGTGCTTCCACCACTTTCTCGAAGGGAATGTCTTGGTGAGCATAGGCCGAGAGGCAGACCTCGCTGACGGTGCGCAGCAACTGCACAAAGGTGGGATTGTCTGCAAGGTCGGTGCGTATGACGAGGGTATTGACAAAGAGGCCGATCAGTCCTTCGATCTCTGCGACGTTGCGATTGGCAACGGGGGTTCCCACGGCAATATCGACCTGTCCACTGTAACGTGCTAAGAGCACGGCAAAGGCAGAGAGCAGGGCCATGAACAAGGTGACATGCTCTTGTTGGCAAAGACGCTGCAACCCCTGCGACACCCGTTGCTCGATCCACACGGACTGCGTGGCTCCCTGCGAGCTGATGACGGCTGGACGGGGATGGTCAGTCGGCAGTGAGAGCGCTTGCAGGTCTGCCAGTTGCTTGCGCCAGTAGGAAAGTTGAGTTTCTAGGACCTCGCCCTGCAACCACTCTCGTTGCCAGAGGGCATAGTCTGCATACTGGATTGGAAGCGGAGAAAGCGCTGCTGGCTGTCCGGTGACCTGTGCTCGATAGAACTGCATCAGCTCACGGGTGAGCACCTCCTGAGACCAACCATCGCTGACAATGTGATGCAGCGTCAGCAACAAGACCTGCTCATGTGTGTGCACTTGCAGCAGTCTGACGCGCAGTAAGGGTCCCGTCTCTAGATCACACGCATGGCTTGCTTCCTGTCGGGCAAGCACAATAGCCTGCTGCTCTGCTTGCTCTGCTCCAAGCCCTTGCAGATCGATCACTATCAGCCCAGAGCCACTGACCTCATGAATCACTTGCCGTGGCTGACCCTCTCGCTGGCCAAAGGTGGTGCGCAGGTTCTCATGTCTCTGCATGAGTTGCTGCAAGCTGTGATCCAGGCTCTCTCCATCAGCCATGCGCTCACGCAACCGATACGCACCGGGCATCAGGTAGGCCGCGCTGCCCGGTTGCAACTGATCCAGGAACCAGAGTCGCTCCTGAGCAAAGGAGAGCGGGATCGTCTCTGGACGCGGCATGGCCACCAGCGGTGGGATCGACAGGCCGACACCCTCGCGCAAGGCTTGTTCCACCAGCAGCGCTAAGCCTGAGATCGTCGGCTCCTCAAAGACCGCTCGCAATGCTACCTCCACCCCAACTCTTCCTCTGACCCGCGAGAGCAGTTGGATCGCCAGCAGCGAATGCCCTCCCAGCTCAAAGAAATTGTCATGGATACCCACATGCGATAGCCCCAGCACATCCTGCCAGATCTGCCCAAGCAATTCTTGCAATGGAGTGGATGGGGCTACTGTCCTCTCATTGTGATGCCGGTGAACCAGATCAACGATGGGCAAAGCCTTGCGGTCAACTTTGCCATTGGGCATCAGAGGGAGTCTTTCCAAAAGGAGAATGCTGGCAGGAACCATATAGTCTGGCAGGCGCTTACACAGATGTTCATGTATTTGCTCTGTCAGGAGTCTGTGGGCTTGTCCCACAGGGGCGAGAGGAGAAGTCACAACATAGGCCACGAGATACTTCCTGACCTCGTCCTCCTCTCGCAGAACAACCACCGCCTCTTGTACCCCAGGATAGGCTCGCAAGGTGGCCTCAATTTCTCCCAGTTCGATGCGCAACCCCCGCAGTTTCACCTGATGATCCATACGACCCAGGTACTCTATGGCCCCATCAGGCCGGTAGCGGGCCAGATCTCCCGTGCGATACAGACGCGTCCCTGGCTCCTGTCCCTTCCCTGCAAATGGATTGGCTATGAACCGCCCTGCTGTCAGCTCCGGTTGTTTCCAGTAACCCCGTCCCAGCCCCACTCCCCCTAGATACAATTCTCCCACCACCCCTACTGGTACGATCTCTAGCTTACTATCGAGCACATACGTCTGCGTATTGGCTATCGGACGGCCAATTGGCACGCTGCCCCCATCGCTCTCACGCTGGCATTGCCAGAACGTTACGTCGATGGCCGCTTCGGTTGGACCATAGAGGTTGTGCAACTGCACTTCTTCTCCAACCTCGCGTAGGAAACAGGCTTGTAGCTCTGGAGAGAGAGCTTCTCCACTGCACATCACCTGACGCAGACTTGTCCCGTTTTGCAGATTGGACTCTGCTAAAAAGGCTTGTAGCATACTGGGGACAAAGTGCAGCGTGGTCACTTGCTGCTGCGTTATGAGCGTTCTCAGATAGCTCGGATCTTGATGGCCTCCTGGGCGTGCGACAATCAGACGGGCTCCTGCTAACAGGGGCCAGAGGAGCTCCCAAACAGAAACGTCGAAGCCAAACGGGGTTTTATGGAGCACGCGATCCTGCTGGCTCAACTGATAGGTGTCCTGCATCCATAAGAGTCGGTTGCAAATCCCACGATGGGTGTTCATGGCTCCTTTTGGTTTGCCAGTTGAGCCGGAGGTGTAAATGGTATACGCCAGATGGTCAGACTGCGTAGTGCTGGCAGGATTGTCTTTGCACGCTCGCTCAGATATGCAGAGAGCTGACTCTAGCACAATAAGCTTAACATTCGGGAGGAGCCTATGGGCTTGCTCCATAGCATTGCACAGCTGAGTCAGGGTAAGCACAACAGACACCTGGGTATCAGAGAGCAGATAGGCCAAACGTTCTTGCGGATAAGCGGGATCAAGCGGAACATAGGCCCCTCCCGCTTTGAGAACGGCCAACAGCGCCACCACCGCTTCCAGAGAACGCTCCATACATACCCCGACTAGCACATCAGGACCAACCCCCTCCTTAAGGAGACGACGGGCTAGTTGATTGGCTTGACCGTTGAGTTGCTGGTAGCTCAACTGCTGCTGCTCAAAGACGAGTGCTACAGCATCTGGGGTGCGCTCGACCTGTTGCTCAAAGAGCTGGTGCACACACACATCCTGCGCAAAATCGGTTTGTGTTGCGTTCCATTGGAGGAGCAATTGCTCTCGCTGAGCCGATGAGAGCAACGGCAAATCAAAGATGTGCGCCTGCGGGTTGTCTACGATGCCTTGCAGCAACGTCTGGAAGTTGGCGAGCAGACGCGTGATCGTCTCAGCCTCGAACAGGTCTGTACTATACTCCAATGCACAGTACAGCCCTTGCTCTGTCCGGGTAATCGAGAGGGTTAGATCGTACTTACTGGTAACACTCTCCACTTTCAAGGTGGTGATGAGAGGAACAAGCGGCGCATCTGCTAGCTCCTGGTTGATGGCCATCTCTCTTTGTAGAGCTGTATTCTGTAAAACGAGCATGACCTGGAAGAGTGGAGTACGACTCATATTTCGCTCAGGTGAGAGTGCTTCCACCACTTTCTCGAAGGGAATGTCCTGGTGAGCATAGGCCGAGAGGCAGACCTCGCTGACGGTGCGCAGCAACTGCACAAAGGTGGGATCGTCTGCAAGGTCGGTGCGTATGACGAGGGTATTGACAAAGAGGCCGATCAGTCCTTCGATCTCTGCAACGTTGCGATTGGCAACGGGGGTTCCCACAGCAATATCGACCTGTCCACTGTAACGCGCTAAGAGCACGGCAAAGGCAGAGAGCAGCCCCATGAACAAGGTAACATGCTCTTGTTGGCAAAGACGCTGCAACCCCTGTGATACCTCTTGGGAAATGCGCATGGACTGCATGGCTCCCCGTGAGCTGACGACGGCTGGACGGGGATGGTCGGTGGGCAGTGAGAGCGCTTGCAGGTCTGCCAGTTGCTTGCGCCAGTAGGAAAGCTGAGTTTCTAGGACCTCGCCCTGCAACCACCCTCGTTGCCAGAGGGCATAGTCTGCATACTGGATTGGAAGCGGAGAAAGCGCTGCTGGCTGTCCGGTGACCTGTGCTCGATAGAACTGCATCAGCTCACGGGTGAGCACCTCCTGAGACCAACCATCGCTGACAATGTGATGCAGCGTCAGCAACAAGACCTGCTCGTGTGTGTGCACTTGCAGCAGTCTGACGCGCAGTAAGGGTCCCGTCTCTAGATCACACGCATGGCTTGCTTC
>VBJK01000114.1 GCA_005879655.1 Chloroflexota bacterium
ATCTTTTGGGATTAGATGCTCTTCACTAATCACGCCCAGAGTGCAGTGGGAGAAGCAGAAGGCTGGATTACATATCCCTATAGCACTTCACGGTACAGTCCTGCAAAAGGCTGGATTAATCCATATGCTCACAGCGCAATTGGAGACTGAACATACAGTAGCACAGTCAATGTTCAAGCAAGCGTTACGCTTAGCCAAACAAGCAGACGAAGAAGAGAACCCGCAATTGAAGTTTGACTGTGGATATATCCATTTAAGCATGGCAGAGGCACTGACTACTCGACATCACCCAGTCACGCTCAAAGAGCACTTGGATGAAGCAGCCAAATTGATAGATCCGGCATTCCAGCGACGCCACCTCATGGTTCAAGTACTTCGTGCACAAGGGGATATAATAAATGCGAAGTATAGTAGTGGTTTGAAGCGAGATAGACACTATGGAGAGGCAACAGAGCTGGCAATCGAAGCGTTGAGGCTTGCGAAAACGCTGGAATCGCGGGTGAATAGAGATCGCATTCTGGGCATCTATCAACAACTCATGAAGAGTCCTTACCAGCATGAACCGATGGTTGCTCGTTTGGGATTGATGCTTGCAAATTGGTAGGTTTCCTGGAGGGCATTATTAGAGAGGATGTGTATTGATCGAATCGATAGCTGAAATTGTACTCCGTCATGCACAACGACAGCCGGAGCGCCCGGCGCTCTTCTTTGAGGAGCAGACCATTGGCTATGGCCAACTGGCAAAAGAGGCTATACGCTTCATGCGCGCATTAATGGCGTGGGGATTACAGCCGGGTGATCGCGTTGCCCTTTTCCTGGATAATTGTCCTGCATTTGTTGTATCTTATCTCGGTACTCACTTGGCTAGAGGCATAGTAGTGCTGGTGAATACGCAATATCGTCAGGTAGAACTCAGCCACATCCTGAATGATGCAGGAGTGCGCTTATGTGTCACTAGTGCCGCAGGAGCCGAAGCTTTGCGGCGTATCGCAGTGCCGACCTTGACCACACTGGTGCTGACGGGTGAGAGGGAGGTGGGGCCAGCAAGTGAGGGTATCGGGTGTATTGCCTTCACGGATTTTATGGTTGATGCTAATGATCTCCATGGTCTCACAGGGGAACCACGTGCAGGGCAACCAGGCACAGGGGAACCAGGCACAGGGCAACCACAAGGGATTGCCCCTACAATGGAAGACGGATCGGCTTGCGAGGGGGCTTCGTACCATTGTAGCTTGCGAGGGGAACCACGTACAGGGGAACCAGGCACAGGGGAACCACGCACAGGGCAACCACAAGGGATTGCCCCTACAATGGAAGACGGATCGGCTTGCGAGGGGGCTTCGTACCATTGTAGCCTGCGAGGGGAACCACGTACAGGGGAACCACGTGCAGGGGAACCACGCACAGGGCAACCACAAGGGATTGCCCCTACGATGGAAGACGGATCGGCTTGCGAGGGGGCTTCGTACCATTGTAGCTTGCGAGGGGAACCACGTACAGGGGAACCACGCACAGGGGAACCACGCACAGGGCAACCACAAGGGATTGCCCCTACAATGGAAGACGGATCGGCCTACGCGTGGTTGCCCTGTGGCGCTGCGATGCCTGGTGCTGAAGATCCTGCCGTGATAGGCTATACTTCGGGTACGACTGGACGGGCAAAGGGTGCGTTGCTCATCCATCGTAATCTGACGGCCAACGTTGCGGCGGTGACTGCGGCCTGGCATTGGACTGACAGGGATTGCTTGTTGTTAACGCTCCCACTGTTTCATGCGCATGGTTTGATGGTTGGCTTGCATGGAACCCTCTTCAGTGGTGCCAGCGTTGTGCTGCGACAGAAGTTTGATGCTGCGGATGTGTGCTCTATATTGCATAAAGATGCTGGTATTACGCTCTTTTTCGGCGTACCAACCATGTATGCCAGACTGCTGACGGAGGCTGAGCGGCAGGGAGTGCCTGCTCATCTGCCACGACTGTTTGTGTCTGGTTCGGCACCACTCAGTCCGCAGCTCTTCAATGATTTTGCACGGGTCTTTGGGCAAAGCATCCTGGAACGTTATGGGATGACGGAGACGATTATGAACCTGACAAACCCGTATGAGGGCGAACGACGAGCTGGCACAGTGGGCGGACCATTTCCCGGTCAACAGGCACGAGTCGTGGATGTGCGTACACGACTGCCACTTGCGGCGGGTGAGATAGGCGAGATAGAGGTGCGAGGGCCGCACGTCTTTGTGGGATATTGGCAGCGGCCTGATGCCACGGCTGAAGCGTTTAGTTGTGATGGGTGGTTCAAAACCGGCGATCTGGGTTGGTGTAGTAGCGATGGGTATTACACGATAACTGGGCGTGCACGCGAATTGATTATCAGTGGTGGGTATAATATCTATCCACGCGAGGTTGAAGATGTATTAGAAACACACCCGGCTATCGCTGAAGTTGCGGTGTTAGGACTGCCAGACTCTGAGATGGGCGAGCAAGTTGTCGCAGTCGTTGTGCCCAGGCAAGGTCATGCACCTACGGCTCATGAGCTTATTGTATTTTGTCGTGAGCAGCTCGCCAGTTATAAAAAGCCCCGGCGCGTAGTTTTTGTGGATACACTGCCACGCAATGCCCTGGGTAAGATACAAAAGCATTTACTCGTCGCACAGTTATCGTCGTGGTGAGAGCAGGATTGGTCAGCGGCCATGGTGAGCTAACAACCATCTGCCTTTGGAAAAAAGTTGCTTCAGTTAAAGAAAACTCAAAATTCTCCGATAGCCATACGTGTAACGCTTTTAGGAGTTCCTTCGTGCTCCTCAAAGAGAAGTGTATTAGTCTATCTAAAAGGAGAGATAAGTCATGGCAATGCAAAGCCCTAGAGATCTTTTAGTCTACGAGTTACAAGGTATCTATGACGCAGAGCAAAGGATTCTGCAAATGCTGCCTGTGTTAGCGCAAGAAACAGAGAATGCACAGACTAAACAAGCCTTGCAGCAGCATGAGAGCGAAACCAGACAACAGGTGACTAACCTCGAACAGTGTTTTCAAGCTTTAGGTATTCAGGCTAAGGGAGTTCCCTGCCAGGCCGTTGCGGGCTTAAAGCAAGATCATGATAATTTCCTCAAGGAGAAGCCATCTCCTGAGGTAATATCTCTGCACAACCTAGTAGGTGCTGCAAAGACTGAGTGCTATGAGATTGCTTCCTACAAAGGCTTGATAGAGATGGCCACCGTTCTTGGAGAGAAACAGTGTGTTGCGTTACTGCAACAAAACTTGAGGCAAGAAGAGGACATGCTCAAGCGTGTCGAGCAGATGGCCAAACAAGTTAGCAAACAAGTGGCAGGCCAGATCTAAGAGTGTCGCAGGACCACTCACCTTCAAAGCAGATGAGCGGTCCTCACTATCTCTTAAGTAGAGGATGTGTAGCGTTGGAGCAGGCGTCATGCTCGCGACTGAGGGCGAAGTTCCGCGCTTTCAGGTGAGAGACGTGATGAGCCAGATGGCTCCCGTAAAAACTCCTCCTGAGTTAGGAGCAAGACCCACCGTGGCATCGGTTGTGTGTCCATCCAGGTAACGATTGCCATCTGGGACGGCAAGGCACTTAAGGGTGAAGGCTCCTTCCTAGTCGAGAACAATGGGATTGCTCACTTTTCGTAGGAGAGAATATCATACTCACGTGTTTTGTACAAGAACGGAGCCAATTAGGCCAAGTGTATAGCAGGATGGCAGAACTCAGGAGAGCTGTGTACAGTAAAAGCTGCAAGCACGGTCCTGAGCGAAGATATCATGAACTATCCTGCTTTTCTGTCTCTTTTACGCAAGGAAACGCTGATTTAGTCGTAAGTAACAGGAGACCCCCCGGTAGAAAATGGTGTAGGCCAAGGCAAAGCATTCTTCCCATTTGTGCGCATAGAGAGAGCTTTGAGTTCCTTCAAGAAGTCGCTCTGTACCTGATCGACCTCCTGATTGCCATTGATAGTGATCAGGTTTTTTTGCCTCTTGTAATATTCGAGCAAGTGAATAGTCTCAGAGAAAAAAATCCCCAGGCGCTTTTGTATAGCCTCGCCTTTATCGTCGGCACGTTGGTACAACTCACTGCCATCAATGTCACAGATGCCAGCTACTTTAGGAGGACAGGTCATACTGTTGTAAACATGTTGGTTGGCTCGACAGATATAGCGACTGGAGAGCCGTCTGAGAAGTTCTGAGCGGGGTACCTCTATATAAGCAGCGCTATGAATACGCTTGTGGATGCGTGCTAAGTTATAATCCAATGCTTGGGATTGAGCGATGGTACGCGGAAAACCGTCTAGTACGACACCTTGAGCACAATCTGGTTGTGCGATACGTTCTAAGACCATAGTAACCGCGATGGCGTCAGGAACTAATGCCCCTCTATCGAGATAGGTCTTGGCTTTAAGACCTGACTCTGTCTGCTGGTCTAAGGCTTGACGGAAGAGATCACCGCTGGAGATATGGCATACCCCAAGAGCCTGCGAAAGTTTTGCGGCCTGCGTGCCTTTTCCTGATCCTTGCGCACCGATGAGAATGATATTCATCTTTGTCCTCCATCAAGCGTCTGCTTAGATGCTTCATGGTATATACTCAAGTCATAAAAGTTGCTAACTGAATGGATGGGTATTTTTATTGTAAGGTGAATTTCATCAATAGCGCAATGGTTTGCTATAAAAGATTTTTTAGCAACACATCACAAACTCTGATCGTGTTCGCCGCTTCCACTGCTACGTTACGGTGCAGGTTTTGGGTCATGGCGTGTACATGTCGTTGGAACTGGTGTATAATGCGCATGCAGGCATGCAAACCGACCAGAACAGGAGGAGCGTAAATATTCTCTGGTAATTGCCAAAGCTGCTCCAAATTCTCCTCGCTCTGTTCGGCAGGTCAAAAGGGAACGCTTGCTTCCTCCCCCTGTGTTAGGACAGGGATAACCGCAAACGGAGGCTTTGATGATTGAAACAGTTCCGTCGGGGACGGTGCTGAATGGACGCTACCGGATCGAGCGTGTGCTGGGCAGCGGAGGATTCGGACACGTCTACCTAGCAATGGATCAGACAACCAATCAGCAATATGCAGTAAAAGAATACCTAGTAAGTGGTGCAAGCGGGAAAGAACAACTAAAGCACGAAGCTACGGTACTAAGCCAATTGCACCATCCTAATTTACCTGCATTCCAAGATGCATTTATGGAGCGTGGTCGTTATTACATTGTGCTCAACTATATTGAAGGCAATGATTTGACCGACCTGTTGCGTACTGCTCGTCTGCGCAATGAGGTAGTGCCAATTGCAAAGATTACCAGTTGGTTGCTTGGAATCTGCGATGCGGTACTTTTTTTACATAGCCAGCAGCCGCCTGTCATTCATCGTGATATCAAGCCTGACAATATCCGCATTACCTCCACTGGGACGGCAGTGCTGGTTGATCTAGGCAATGCAAAAGCGGCGGCGGATGGCGCACGTACGCTTTTCTTTATTCGCCATCAGGGAACACCTGGTTACGCGCCACAAGAGCAGTACCCTGGTGGTAGTGGTACTGACATACGTTCCGATGTGTATGCGCTGGGGGGTACGCTGTACTTCGCTCTGGTGGCACAAGAGCCACCTAGCGTTTCTACGCGCAATCAGCACATTCAACAAGGGCGGTCTGATCTGCTCACTCTCCACGAGATTCTGGCGAACAATCCGCCGGAGGAGAGTCCTGAAGCACAGGCAGCGCGGCAATTTCGACTGGGAGTTACGAAACCTGCTAAGCCCGCGCCGCGTCATTCGCGTCACGTAGCGCAGCTTGGTATGTTGCCGCCGGAGGCGCTTAAACAGCTCAATCGCGTTATACAGCGTGCTATGGCGATGAGACCTCAAGATCGTTATCAATCAGTAGCGGACTTCGCCACTGATCTGAGAAAGGTGGTTGTTGCAATGCCTAGCCCACCACCATCTCGATCTGAGCGCCCGCTTGATCTTCACGGCACGCAACCTGATTGGCCGCCGTTATCGGAAGTGGTAGAAGCAGCAAAGAATCAACTAAAGGGGGCGGATGTGCCTACGCCCCCTGTGCCTGATGCTGGCTCACAACCAGCAACAGGGGCCAATACATGTCCTCGCTGTAGTAGGCCCCTGCTGCTGCCTGCCTCTTTCTGTCCGCATTGTGGTTCTTCGCTCAACCAGGCTCCGCCAAGGAATAATACTACGGCTAAGGCGAATGTTAAAGGCAATGATATCTTAGCAGAACAGACGTTACTTATTGATCGTGACGTGTTGCGCAAAAAGGTTGCTCAATCTGCTCAAAACGTGCAGATGGGAGAAAGCTCTAAACAGAATCAGATGCCTCCAGCCAATAAGCGGTTGGCGAGTGCGCCAGTTGCACGGCAGCAGGCTCAAGCGTCAGGTTCACCCGCTAGCCGTATTGCTACCGCCACGCAGGTTCCCCCGGTCCAACTTGCGCCGGTATCCCCTCCTGCTGGGCATACGAACACGAGTCCACCACAGGTGCCGCCAGCTATGCGCACAACATCGTCAGTATTCAAGCTAGACCCAAAACTCTTAGCGATTATACTCGTTGCTTTTGTTATCCTGCTAGCCCTTATTCTGCTATTGCTACTGAACCATGGTGGTACTGGGCAAGCCTATACACCTATAACTCTGCCTACTGCGATGCGATATCAACGGTGATCATCGCTGAGTAGGCATGAGGAGCCTTCTGTTGTAAAAGTCCACACGCGATTTTTCCCTGTTACATCAAGATGAGCCTGTTATTGGGGAACTATACATTACCTTATGATTTTCTTCAACTTAGATATGATAGGCATTACTCTTCTTCTATTTTCGCTGAAGGATGGGAGACTCGCATTGTCTCACTCGAACAAGCGCCTCGGTATCAGTTTGCCCCTGATAGTTTGAGAGGGCTATAATATTATCATGGAGAAGCTTTTTATTCCGATAGTTGAGGGGACAACTCGTCCGAAACGAGAGTCAATCAAACCTGCTCGACTAATAGAGCAAGTTGGCAAAACAATTGATGATATTGAAGTTTTGCTTGTTGATCCCAACGATTACCATTTCCCCTTTGATGGTAACGATGAGGAGAACAAAGATCCACGATATGCAGAGTTGACGAAGAGGGCAGACGCATTTTTCATCGTAACGCCGGAATACAATCATAGTTTCCCTGGCACATTGAAGCGTATGCTGGATGCAGAGCTGAAGAATTATATTCATAAACCTGTGGCATTTGCGGGAGTGTCCAGTGGGAGCTTCGGCGGGGCACGTGCGATTGAAGCACTGCTGCATCCAGTTCGAGAAATGGGGATGGTAGCAACCTTTGCCGATTTGTATTTTCCGCGTGTGCAGGATTTATTCGATGAAACAGGCGAAATTCTTGATAAGGCGTATATTAAACGAATCCATCGAGGATACGAAGAGCTAATTTGGATGGCAAAGGTACTGAAGTGGGGAAGAGAACACGTTAAAAGCATTTATCACTGAAAAGAGAAAGCAGGGGGGAGATGCAACGCTTTCTCTGCGCCTATGGCGCATCGCAAGTCCGTGAGGCGTCCTGAACAGTTACTGTTGCTAAAATCGTAGATTTTGCGGGAACTAATCAACAGCAATGGGCGTCATTCTTCTAGGGCAAGGATAGTAGAGTAGCTCTGACACCCTCATATAGTCATTCGTACATCTTCTATTGCAGTCAAGAGCCTATTCTATTGATATCCGTACATTCTACACACGTTGGGTGCATGCTTTGCCCCATTCTGTATTACTGAGGAGAAGACTATGCCACACGTAAAGAAGCTGTTGAAGAAACGTACTTTTTGGCTTGGGAGCATCATTGCTGTATTGATATTGCTGGTAGGCTGCATTGCAGTCATGACGGCAGGTGCAAGACCTGCATCTGTTTATGCGCCGGTTAACGCGCGAGCTGGTTATGGGAGTAACAACGGCTCTCAATCTGCTGGCACAAGCAGCACAAATCCAGCGGTGAGAACGGGGACTCAAAAGACAGATGCAATCGGTTCGCAGTACTTAGTCAAGTCTTTGAGCGTTAACCTGGAGGTAAAAGATACGAAAGCTGCGGCCAATGATGTGCAGAGCTGGATTACCTCACATGATTCACAGGCTACATCAGCGGGCATGAACTATGAGGGATATGGCGACAATCTTTTTCGTATTACTCTCACGTACTCAGTGCAGGCAAGCCTCTATCCTAGGGTTGAGCAGTATGTGCGAGACTACGCGTCACAACATGGAGGGCGTTTGCTGAGCCTGAATGAGAGCGTACAGGATGTGAGCAATCAGTATGTTGATGTGCAATCTCGACTGACAAGCCTGCGTGCAGAACAGACACGGTTGCGGGAATTACTCAGCCGTGCCCAGGCAATGGGAGACATCCTCTCTATCGAGCAGGGTCTGACGGATGTTGAAGGAAAAATTGAGAGTATGGAAGCGCAGCTGAAGACGCTCGCCAGCCAGATAACATTTTATCCTGTCACCATCGTTATCTCGCCGAGCGTAGCCTATATGCCAGCTCAGACTGGGTCTGATTGGAACATGGGGCAGATTTTGCAGGATGCTTTCGCGGCTTCATTAGGCTTTGCTCAGGGTTTGGTAACGTTCTTGATCTGGCTACTTGCCTTTAGCGTTTATGTTATCCCGGTAGTTGTACTTGTCTGGCTTGTCAAGCGCTTCAACAGAAGGCAGGAGTTGTACAAGGCAAAACCTCATGCGCCGTCAATGGCGGATATTATAGCGACTACTGCGTCGCGTGAGCAGGCTCCGCAGGAGACTGTCGGGGCTTCAGTGGATCTTTAAGAAGCAGAGAAAAAATGTAGCAGTTCAGCGGCCAGGGCAAGCACAAGGGACAATGCTGTTGAAATAAGCGCACCTAGGGCGATAAGCCCGCACAGAGCCGCCTGCGGCGGCAGGGCAAGCACAAGGGACAATGCCGTTGAAATAAGCGCACCTAGGGCGATAAGTCCGCGCAGAGCCGCCTGCGGCGGCAGGGCAAGCACAAGGGACAATGCCGTTGAAATAAGCCCGCGCAGAGCCGCCTGCGGCGGCAGGGCAAGCACAAGGGATTGCCCCTACAATGGTACGAATCAGCCTGCCAAGCGTGACCGTACCATTGTAGGGGCAATCCCTTGTGGCTGCCGTGGGTTGGGTGGACTATGTTTTTGCCTACTACTACATCTAATACTTTTAAAAACGGTAAAAATTAAAAATTTATAAGAGACGACTTAGCGAGGTCCAGCGCTACGTACTTCTTCAGACGGTAATGTGAACTGAGTGAAGTTTTTCTTGAAAAGTTCTGCTAATTGCATGGCTTGCTGATCATATGCCTCTTTGTCAGACCAAGTCTCACGCGCGATCAGGACATTGCTAGGGACGCCTGGGCATTGTATGGGGAAGCGAAAGCCAAAGATAGGGTCCATCATCATCTCGGCCTGATCGATCTCGCCACTGATCGCAGCTTTGACCATAGCACGCGTATAGTTGATGTTAATACGTTTGCCAGTGCCGTAGCGTCCACCAGTCCAGCCAGTATTGATGAGGTAACAACGTACATTGTGCTTCTCAATGCGCTCGCGTAGCAGGTTGGCGTACTCGCCGGGGCGCAGTGGCAGGAATGCAGCACCGAAGCAAGAACTGAAGGTTGCTTGTGGTGTAGTGATACCCGATTCTGTGCCCGCTAGCTTGCTTGTATAACCTGAGAGGAAGTAGAACATTGCCTGTTCTGTTGTGAGCTTCGAGATGGGTGGTAATACGCCAAAAGAGTCCGCAGAAAGGAAGATGACCGCTTGTGGGTGTCCAGCCATCCCCACCTCAACGACATTGTCAATATAATCGACAGGATAGGCAGCACGTGTATTCTCAGTTAGTGAGGCATCGCTATAGATTGGCTCGCGTGTTCTAGCATTGAGTACGACATTTTCATAGATCGCTCCAGAGCGGATGGCATGCCAGATTTGCGGCTCATATTTCTCTGACAAGTTGATACATTTGGCGTAGCAACCGCCTTCAAAGTTAAAGACGCCATTATCGCCCCAACCATGCTCGTCGTCACCGATCAAGCGGCGTGTCGGGTCTGCTGAAAGGCTCGTCTTGCCAGTGCCAGAGAGGCCGAAGAAGAGTGCAACGTCACCATCCTCGCCAACGTTTGCAGAACAGTGCATGGGTAAGACGCCCTGCGCTGGCAGGATGAAGTTGAGTACGGTAAAGATAGACTTTTTCATCTCGCCCGCATATTCTGTGCCTGCAATCAAGACTAGACGTTCCTCGAAATCGATAATAATAGCTGCCTCTGAACGAGTGCCGTGCGAACGTGGGTTTGTATGGAAATGAGGGACACAGAGAATAGTAAAACCGGGATTATCACTGGTGAGATCGCTCTCATTAGCGCGCAAGAAGAGCTGGCGGGCAAACATATTATGCCATGCTAACTCAGTAATCACCTGAATTGGCATGCGATAACGTGGGTCTGCGCCAGCGGCGGCATCTAGAATATAGACATCACGTCCCTGTAGGTAATCAGCCAGACTGCGACGAACAACTTCAAAGGTTTCCTGGGTCATTGGGTGATTATTCTCGCCCCACCAGATTTTTGCTGCCGTCTCCTGATTAGAAACGATGAATTTATCCTTGGGCGAGCGTCCTGTGTGTGCTCCGGTGGTAGTCGCGAACGCACCATTGGCGGCTAACTTACCCTCTTTCCGCTCCAAAGCGTGTTCGATTAGAGCAGCAGGAGGGAGATTCCAGTTAATATTGCCCAGATTTACCAGCCCATAGTCTGCAAGAGCCTTCCTGCTCATCATCATTGTCATGTTACATGTCTCCTTTAGGGGTTATCTCTCTTACGGTCGCGTTACTAACAACGGCGATGGTGTATATACACTGCTTAGAGTATACCGTAACGCGCTGACCCCTAATGGCCGTTAGTTTAATACAACTGATAGGAAAAAAGCAACTCTCTGAGTCCGGGATATTCAGGCATAAAACAGCCCCGGAAGAGATGTGAATCTATTTTCCGGTATGCTAAAAAAAGCAAGCTGGCAGTATTGTTGAGGGGGAGATATATTAGTATTGAGTTATATATAAGTTAAAAAATCTGTATTGCACAAGATGAGGTTTTTTTTGTTTAGTTATCTATAAGATCACAAATTTTTATAGCAATGGGTACAGGTTGGGGGAGTGATGTGTAATATAAGCAGGTTGGCGCTGTTCCATCAGCCTTTACATGCAAATATCGTAGTTGCGCAATTTATTGCGCTGTGCTCTCTGAAAAAGGCTGTAGACGTGTAATATATTGTGCATGTTTTATTCGGTTGTGTGGATGGCGCAATAAATTGAGCGGCTACGGTTTATATATGTTTTGTAACCCTAGCGCAATAAATTGAGCGGCTACGGTTTATGCTGCTGCTCTCCTCAATGCAAGAAATGACGTGTATCTGGAACTTAACGGCTGAGTAATATCTGGTCAAATGGAGTGAGTTGTGCTATGCTTAATGCAGGATAATTTACTGAGAATATCCTATTCTCATGAGGAAAGCGCAGCTTATGGACAGTTCTCTTCACAGTACTAATCTCACAGCGGAGCAGCAGTACGCATCCGCTGCTATTGATCATGGAGAAGTTGGGGAAGCGGAGGAGGGATCGCATATCCATTTGCCCAATCCGAGCATATGGCCCTTTATTTTGAGTATAGCAATTTTTATAACGACGATAGGGTTGTTGTTCATTCCTGATAGCCCCTGGCTGGCCGTTATCGGGGCACCACTGATTCTGGTGAGCATCCTGGGGTGGGGACTGGAAGATCCATTGGCTCCCCACAAGGAGATCTATGTGGTTCAGCCGGAGACCTATGCTCACTCTAAGTATAAGATTGGTCAGGAAGTTGTTGATAAGAATGGGCGTTGGGTTGGTACGGTACATGCCCGTTTCGACCATCATATTCTGGTTGATCGGGGTGGTTTAGCGATTAAAGCGTACTATGTGCCTCATAACCTTACCGAAGAGACCATCACAAATAATATTGTGCGTCTCACTGTGAGCGGGGCTGAGTTGCGCAGCAGAGAGTTGGATGTGGTTCCTGATGACCTCTATGATGAGGCTCTTGATCCAGGTTTGCCACAGTTGAATGGGGTACCAATGTTTGCACGCGGTCCCTTATCTCCTGCTGAGACCGGACATTACAATTATGGTCCAAACTATCCTGGTATTAATACCGATGCCAGTGGCTCGTTTGACCGTGAATATGTGACGCCCAGCCCGCAGAAATATGTTGGCGAGCGCCGAAGGGTGAGAAGAGCGAGTGAGGCTGTGGTGGCTCAGCGTTAGCGGCAGGGCAAGCATAAGGGAGAAGAGCGTTGAAATAAGGTCCCCTACGGACCCCTTATTTCAACGCTCTTCTTCCTTATGCAATGAATTTGCGTATTTCCTCTATAGGTCCATGTTCAACGCCAAAAAGAATAGTGTGGTGGTTCAGTGTGGGGAAATTCATGTAGCGACACGATGAGATGGCGCGTCGAACTGTCAAGGCTGCCTCTTCAGAGAGGAGCTGGTCATTATCTGAGAAGAGTCCTTGGCCAGCTCGTAGCAAGAGTGTAGGCACTTGAATGTGTGCCCATTGTTCTGCTGGCTTGGCCTCGTGCAAGTGTGACATGTCCTCGAAAATACCCTCTCGGTAAGCTTTTGTGATGACGGTCCCGTCGCTTTCGGGGCGTACATCGTGCTGGAAGAAGATATCGAAGTAGGGGTTCCAGTAGGGACCCAGGAAGGGCATCATTTGCAAGAGATGAATATATTCCTGGTAAGATGGAAGAGGGGTGCCCAGGCGATTGACGGAGGCTGCAAGCCATGCTGGCTGTTCCTGTGGCAAGGGGCCACCGGCATCCAGTAACATGAATTTACTGAGTTTTTGTGGATAGTGTGCGGCAAAATAGAGGGCAATTAGCGCTCCTAGTGAGTGTCCGATAATGATGGGACGTGTCAGTCCCAACTCATCGATGAGTGCGGACAGGTCTGCGGCATGGATGGGCACACTGTAGCCGTCTTCGGGTTTATCGCTATCGCCACGTCCGCGCAGGTCGTAGGCAATAACGCGATGGTCGATGGAAAGTTCATCGGCAAGGGATTGAAAAGAGAATGCATTCGCCGTCAAGCCATGGAGGCAAAGGATTGGTGCTCCCTGTTCTCCCCATTGAACATAGTGAATGGTAATATCACCAGCGATAACATACTCGTTGCTGATAGGTCTAATAAGCATAGTAAAGCCTCTTAATTATTAGAATTGTGTGCTATTGGGTAATACTTGTCCAGGTTGGTTGTCCTGTTGCTCTCGTGCAGAATCCCAAAACCTTTTGGGAAATGGGAACATTTGGGGACACCCCAAACCCCACTAGGTAGGCTTCGCCTCCCAAGCCCTATTGGCTCTTGTGTTTTTGCACTAGCCAGCATGGC
>VBJK01000548.1 GCA_005879655.1 Chloroflexota bacterium
CAGATCAGCATCAGTGATTGCTATGCGACCTACCAGGCTATGGGGATTGAATATGGGCCAACTTTCCAGGCGCTTGAGCAGCTTTATGTGGGGGAAGAACAACTTCTGGCACGACTCTCCTTGCCATCTGCACTTATTGAAACCTTGGATCTGTGGAGTTGCAGAGGCGAGAGCGACCGCCTGCGCATGGCTGATGCCTTGCGGTCGTCCACAGGCTACGCCCTCCATCCAAGTATGGTAGATGGAGCATTACAGGCGTCTGTCGGTTTTCTGATAGGCATTGCGACTAGCACCAGTGGGGCCGTAGGAGCAATCCCCTATGGCGGACAGGGCTTGCCTTTGTCCAGCCCACTGGCTACCCAGAAACCAGTCCTGCCTTTTGCCCTGGAAGCGGTACATATTCATGCCCCATGTCAATCCACCATGTGGGCCCTGCTTCGTCTGCGTAACGGTGAGAGCAGGGAGGGGAAGGGCCAGAAGATAGATATTGATGTGTGTGACGAGCGTGGGCAGGTGTGTGTACGGTTAATCGGCTTCTCCTCTCGTGTCTTGGAAGGCACACTATCTAAGAAGTCAACGCCATCCTCTGTACTGGGGAATGACCATTCGGAGGAGACACGCATGCTGATGCCGGTCTGGGAAGCCATAGCAGTTACACCTATTCAACCCCCGTTCATGTCTATGACATCGACCGCCATTATCGGTGGGACAGCCGAGGAGCAAGAGGCGCTACAACTCCACGCACCCAATTCCCAGATCACCAATGTGCATGCTACAGATAGCATCACGACTATCGTTGACAAATTAGCAGGCTATGGGCCGATCGAGCATGTGGTGTGGATTGCCCCTCCTCCACCTACGGCATCCATTGTCTCCGATGCCATGATCGCTGCACAAAACCAGGGAGTCTTGTTCTGCTTCCGTACGATTAAGGCTCTGCTGCAACTGGGCTATGGTAATAAGAAGCTCATTTGGAGTGTGATCACGCGCCAAGCCCACTAGCCAAGGGGTATCCGAACTGGTCCATTCGACTGATCGATCTAGAGGCAGACGGAGCATGGCCGCTCCCTGAACTGTTTGCCCTGCCACCAGATCCGCAGGGAAATGCACGCGTCTATCGAGCACACGAGTGGTATCAACAACAGTTTCGCGCCGCGTGCGTAAGCGTAGGGGAGGAGCTTGCCCCCGTCCGTGCCTCTACAGCCCCCTTATCTTATGCCTGTCCACAGGGTCAGTCACTCGAACGATGTGGCTATCGATCTGGTGGCATCTATGTTGTGATTGGTGGGGCGGGTGGCATTGGCGAAATCTGGAGCGAATACATGATCCGTAGGTATCAGGCCCAAGTGATCTGGATTGGCCGCCGCAAGATCGATGCTGGCATTCTGGCCAAACAGGAGCGGCTGGCTGCGCTGGGGCCGAGACCATATTATATCACGGCTGATGCGAGCGAGCTCCTTGCATTGCAGCGAGCCTATGACGACATCTTACGCAACTTTGGCCGGATTCATGGCGTGGTTCACTCAGCCATTGTGCTGCTTGATCAAAGTCTCGCGAGTATGGATGAGGAACGCTTTCGAGCTGCACTGGCGGCGAAGGTGGATGTGAGTGTGCGGCTGGCACAGGTATTTGAGCAGGAGCCGCTGGACTTTGTGCTCTTTTTCTCCTCGATTCATGCCTTCCTTCGTCCCGCGGGACAAAGTAACTATGCTGCTGGGTGCACCTTTGAAGATGCGTTTGCAGCCCGGCTGGGCCGGGACTGGCCCTGCGCAGTCAAAGTGATGAACTGGGGCTATTGGGGTAGTGTGGGGGTGGTAGCGTCTCCAGAGTATCGGGAGCGGATGGCCAGAGCTGGTTTTGGCTCAATTGAGCCAACAGAGGCAATGGAGGCTCTGGAAGTCCTTCTCTCTAGTCCCATGGATCAATGTGTGTTTCTGAAAACAACCAGAGCGCAGGCCCTAGGAGACATAAACACCAGTGTAGCTGTTGGCAGAGACAGCGCGAGGCACCTGTCCGGTGCATGGCCACCAACAACATTGCCCGCCAAAAAGAGTGAAAAAGGGAAGCAGGGGGCTGACATCACAGATCAGATGGTCAAAGATCACGTCCAGTCGATCCTTCTAGAGAGCATTGCGGAAGTGTTAAAAGTAGACGAGAGGATCATCGAGGTTGATACCAATTTCTCAGCATATGGTGTTGATTCCATCGTCGCAGTCAATCTCATCAATGTCATCAACGAAAAATGCGGCCTCACTCTACAGACAACAGTTTTGTTTGACCACAACAACGTCAAGCAGTTGCTCCAATATATTGTTCAAAAGCACGAGGAGACTTTAAGGACTATGCTACAAGAGAACACAACGTGCCTGTCCGGGGACAAGCTCCCATCCTCTACTGTGTCTCCTACTGCCACAACCTACCAGCGCGTTGCCAGAACTGAATGCATATGAAGTGCGTATCGCTGTACATGCTTTTTCCTTAAACTTTGGCGATCTGCTGTGTGTGAAGGGTTTATATCCCACCATGCCACCTTACCCGTTCACCCCAGGGTTTGAAGCCAGTGGAGTTGTTCTCGATGTTGGCCGGGCTGTCACTGCCTTCCAGACCGGCGATCCCGTTTTTGCACTTGCAGGGGCTAGTCTGGGTGGGCAAGCCAGTGCTATGATTTGTCCAGAGGAGCACGTCTTCCACAAACCTGCCGCACTTTCCTTTGAAGAGGCGTGTGCCCTACCTGTGGTTGCCATCACTATGATCGCCGCTTTTGAGAAGGCCCGTCTCAAACCAAGGGAAAAAATCCTTATTCAAACTGCAACTGGTGGCACTGGACTCATTGCCATTCAGCTCGCTAAGCATTACGGAGCACAAATCTATGCCACTGCAGGCTCGCAGTCTAAACTCGACTATCTGAAGCGACTCGCAGTGCCCTACCGCATTGATTATCAAGAGACAGATTTTGAAAAAGAGATAGAACGGATCACGGCAGGCAAGGGAGTAGACGTAGTGATCAATACGTTGTCTGGTGATGCTATTCAAAAGGGGATGAATTGTCTCTCCGTGGGTGGACGCTACATTGAAATAGCCATGACAGCTTTGAAGTCAGCCCGAACGATAGATCTCTCCGTGCTCAGCCAGAATCAGACCTTTTATAGTGTGGATTTACGGAGATTGGCGCAGACCGATCCAGCCTCTCTCAGGGATTACTGTCATAAAATGCTCCAACTGGTGGAGGAAGGGATTATTACTGCCACAATAGGCCGGATTTTTGCTTGGGAGAGACTTAAGGAAGCCTATCGCTATATGGAAGATCGCCAGCATATCGGCAAGATAGTGGTGCGTGTCCCACAAGCCAAGCAAGTGAGCCAGAGAGGCCTCGAGATGCGGAGCCCCGCCTTGCCCTATCCCCGTGTCAAGCGTGTATCAGCAGAATCATTGCCTTCTACAATCCCTCCGCTACATCACGAACCGATTGCCATTATTGGGGTGAGCGGTCGCTTCGCCCATTCCAAGAACGTGAACGAACTGTGGGAACATCTGGCAAACGGGACTGATCTGGTCGAGGAGGTCACCCGCTGGGATCTTGCAGAACTCTCTCCAGAAGCTGATGAGAAGAAGGAGCCGTATTGCAAGCGTGGCAGTTTCTTAGAAGGGATTGATCTTTTCGATCCACTCTTTTTCAATATCTCAGGGCTTGAGGCAACCTATATGGACCCGCAGCAGCGCCTGGTTCTGGAAGAAGCCTGGACTGCCCTGGAAGATGCTGGATACGCAGGGATCAGTATTGAAGGGCACGTGTGTGGAGTGTATATGGGGTGCTCTGCCGGGGATTATCAACAATTGTTTAAGGATGTCCCACCTGCTCAAGCATTCTGGGGCAATGCCAACTCGGTGATTCCTGCTCGGATTGCCTATTTTTTAAATCTGCAAGGTCCCGCTATTGCCATTGAT
>VBJK01000115.1 GCA_005879655.1 Chloroflexota bacterium
ATTCATCCATATTCGTCTTGCCAATCATCACAATACCTGCGGCATTGAGATGTTCCATCGCAGCTGCATCGTATGGAGGTTTAAAGTTTTCTAACATACGAGAGCCACAAGTGGTCGCAACATCTTTTGTGCAGATAACATCTTTAATGGCAATGGGAATGCCGGTCAGTGGCGAGACGCCCTCACCACTGGCCAAGCGCTGATCGGCCTCTCTAGCTTGCTTGAGTGCCAGATCATCAGTCACCAGGGTGAACGCCTTGACTTTGGGTTCGACCTCACGGATACGATCAAGATGGGCCTGTGTTAACTCTACTGAAGAGATTTTGCGTTGCCGTAGCAGTTCTGCTGCCTCGTGGATCGTCAGTTGATACAATTCAGTCATGATCTGTTACACTCCCTCCAACACCGCATTGACTTTCAGGCAACCGTCTTCCTGATCTGGTGCATTGGCAAGCAGTACTGCTGGTGGGTAAGATGGTTGTGGTGTATCAAGGCGTGTAATATTAGTAAGGCGTGAGGCATGTGCAGTAGGAGAAACATTGCTCACATCAGCTTCTTGTAGAATCTGAATATGTTCCAGAATGGCGGAGAGTTGACTCCCAAAAGTTTCGATATCATCCTCGCTCAGGCCCAGCCGAGCGAGTTTGGCTACATTTAATACCGTCTCACGATCAATCATAGACAATCCCTTCTCAAATAGTCATGTCACCAACGAATATGAAATCCGCTTATATGCTCTGTTGGTGCTCTCCACGTAACCTGTACCCCTGCTACATCGGCGGCTGATGGACCCTGGCGCAACAAGGCCAGGAGATATTCGAGGGCCGGTCGAGGTCCTTGCGCGAGCACTTCTACATCATCATTGTTTGTATTGCGTACATAGCCACGCAATGCCAGAGTGGAGGCTTTCTGAACGACAAAATAACGGAAGCCTACGCCCTGAACGCGCCCATGTACCGTTGCATAGAGTTCTTGTATGGCATTGCTCTGACTCATTGGGACAATGATAGCATATTCTAGCGTTTGGGCATAGTATGTTTCATATGAGCTAAGCCATAGGTTTCCCTGCTGACTCCTTCTGGCATACAGGTACAAGCAGTCACCCCCGCATTTTGCACGCTCATACGGGTTGAGACATATTGCTTAGCGCGGCAATTTTTGTGATGATACTTGTGCCAGTGTGGTAAGATTGGTAAAAAACGGCATAAATATCGCTGATGTCAACATATCAACGTCTAAGCCTTATAGTAGACCACATTGAAGAGAGAAGTATGCAGTCAATACAAGACTTGTCAACCGCTGTACAGCGAGTCATAGCGAACGTTGAGCGTGTTATCGTTGGTAAAGCTGAGGCAGTGGCGTTTAGTCTCATCGCCGTCATTTGTCGTGGACATGTGCTTTTTGAAGATGTGCCTGGCGTCGGCAAAACTGTCCTCACGAAATCAATTGCGCGCTCGATTGGATGTACCTTTAAGCGTATCCAGTTTACTCCTGACCTGCTACCTAGCGATGTTACGGGTGTTTCTATTTATAGTCAGGAGACAGGAAATTTTGAGTTTCGTGCCTGGCCGATTATGTCGCAGATTGTGCTGGCCGATGAAATTAACCGTGCAACGCCTAAAACACAATCCGCATTACTTGAAGCGATGGAAGAAGCGCAGATCACCATCGACGGCGTCACTTATCGCTTACCAGAACCATTTATGGTGATGGCCACGCAAAACCCCATTGAATACGAAGGAACATTCCCTTTGCCAGAAGCACAGCTTGATCGCTTTATGATGAGTATCAAGCTTGGCTATCCCAAAGCTGCCGATGAAGTGAATATTCTGGATAGCCATCAACATCATCATCCACTAGAAGATTTAGTCCAAATTATGACCGCAGACGAACTCATCTTGATCCAACGTCAAGTCCGCTCTGTACATGTTGATCCTTCTATTCGTGAATATATTGTAGCGATTGCTCAAGCCACACGTAATCATCCAAATATCTATCTGGGTGTCAGTCCACGTGGCTCTTTAGCAATGTTTCGTGCATCACAGGCGCTAGCGGCAATGCGTAGTCGCGGCTACGTCATTCCAGACGACGTGAAGCTGCTTACCAAGCCAACACTGGCCCACCGCATTATCGTTACGCCTGCGGCACGTGTGCGCTCGATTACCTCGGCGTCGCTACTGGACGAGATCTTGCAGACCGTTCCTGTGCCTAATGCATGGGTTGGTGGCGGGAAGGTGCGCTAGCCATGCGTCCCTGGCAAGCTGTCCTGCTCATTCTTGTCTTAGCAGCTCTGGCAATTAGTAGTGGTTGGAAAGACCTCTATGTACTGACCTATGTCTTGCTTGCGCTCTTCGTACTGTCATGGCTATGGGCACGTGATAGCTTGCGCAAGGTGGCATTTCGTCGTGTGACATCTGGCAGTCGCATACAAGTGGGAGAAGTCTTTGAGGAGCGCTTAATGCTGGAGAACTTGAGTGTCACACCCAAGTTGTGGATTCAGGTAGCGGATGGCTCTACACTGCCAGCTCATCGAGCTGGATATGTTGCCAGTATGGGCGGGCGTCAGCGCGCGCTGTGGCGGGCGCGCACGCTCTGTAGGCAGCGGGGACTGTTTCGACTTGGTCCTATTAGTGCTACGGGCGGTGATCCTTTTGGGCTATTTAGGCGGCGTACTGTGCTCTCTCCTGCACAAGAGCTGCTCGTACTGCCACGTATATTACCCATTACCAGTTTTTCTCTTTTTACTGGTGGCCTGCCCGGCAGGGGCAAGAGTTCGCGCCGTGCTTTACAGACGACAACCAATGCCACAACCATTCGTGAGTATGTAATGGGCGATGCGCTCAGTCGTGGTAAAGGAGTTCGATCTAGACCCTGCTCTTGATGTCTGGATCTTCTTGGATCTGCATAAAAGGGTGCAAGCTGGCACTGGTGAGCATTCCACTGAAGAGTATGGCGTTACCATTGCGGCCACCGTTGCGACGTATCTTTTGCGTCAGGATTTCTCGATTGGCATGATCGTCAATGGCCGTCAGCGTGAATTCCTTGCACTCGATCGAGGCGATCGCCAAGTTGAGCGTGTACTGGAGACGCTAGCAGTGGTGACAGCGGGGGATGGACCTGAGCTACAAGAAGCACTTGCTATGGATGCGTTCCATCTGGGGCGTAATACAGCCGCTGTTGTGATTACACCATCCAATACCCAGCATTGGCATGAGGGTGTACGTCAATTGCAACAGCGCGGTGTGGAAGTTGCGGTGATTGGCTTAGATGCGGCATCTTTTAAAAAAAGTCCTGCTGATGAAGATACTCTGGCTTTGCTGGAGGGATCTGGTATACCTGTGTTGCGTATAAAGTGTAAAGATCCTCTTACTCAAATTCTGGAAGGTGGTTCTGATGCTCGTTATGCCCAACGGAGGTAAGCAAGATGAGCGATACCGCTGTTGAAAGGCTTGTCAGGCTTGTCTCCGATGTAAAAAAGGAAGATCATACAGGCAATGGTGGCGGGCAGTCTCGCAAAGCTATTGACGTTAGATTGGCTGAAGGCTGGTTTTCGTTGTTTCTGGTGGCCGGGGTAGTTTATAGTACCATATGGTCTGTACAGGCTGTGAACTGGGTTGACCATCTCAATGTTCTCACGCCTACCACGGCCTTGGGGCTAGCTGTTGGCGTTGTGGCTGCAAAACAGCGGCATCTTTCTCGTCTGCTTGTTCATCTAGTTACACCTTGCATTGGCTTCTCGTTGGCTTTGTGGCTGACTGCTGGTGCTTTTTACAAGGGCGATACCCTCGCGTTTGTGCGTGGTTTGCAAGGCTGGTTCACTACGGTAACGCATGGTGGTAGGGGGGATAGTGCATCCATTTTCCTCTTTTTTGTTGTGGCATTGGGTTTCATACTTGCCTACACTAGCGCCTGGTTGGTTTATCGTACGCGTAGCCCCTGGCTAATGATTATTATCAATGCCGTTGTGTTGTTAATTAATCTGAGTAATGTTGAAGCTGGTGATGTCGTCTATCTCTTCATTTTTCTGGTGACATCTTTATTACTCTTGTTGCGCTTCAACGTTTATGAGTCAGTGATGCGCTGGCGGCGACAGGGATTGAAATACATGGGGGATATTGGCTGGGATATCATGCAGGTTGGTGCGTGGGTTTCGCTTGCTATTCTGGTCTTCTCCTGGATCTTGCCTGCTGGGTATATGGACCCTACAGCATCGCAAATCTGGACGTTAAACGTCGGTCCGTGGGCGCAATTGCAGAATACCTGGGACCGTGTGCTTGCGATACAAGAGCGCAGTAATGCGAGCAATCCTGGCAATTTTAGAGATACCTTAGTGCTGGGCGGAAACCCCAATCTGAATCGTGAGACCGTCTTCACCGTGCAGAGCAGTGATGGATCACAATATCTGGCTTCCTTAAGCTATGATACCTATACGGCTGAACATGGCTGGAGTGTTGGAACGCTGGACGCTCTGCCTATCAATGCCAATCAAGAATACTTTTCTGGTGCCATGCTTACCCATACCTTGCAGCAGAAGATTACCGTCATCCATCCGCCAGGTGAACAATATCCGTATCTTTTCGGGGCAACACAGATCTCATCTGTCAGTCTGCCAGCCGATATACTGATGAGCCAGACCACTGGCGAATTTATCGCCTTGTTAAGGCAGAAAAGCTTCTTGACGGCGAATACCACCTATACAGTAGTTTCTCAGGTTTCTTCTGCCGATAAGCAAACGCTGAGTTCGGTACCTCTGCCTGTCGATGCTCCCAAAGCCTTGCCCACTAAGCCCGATATGCCAGCCTCGCCCAATTATTACAACCCGGCTATTGTGCGCACTTATACCCAGTCACCGCACAATCTTGACCCTGCTATTGCAGATGTGGCGAAGAAGATTACTGCCACAGCGCCGACCATGTATGAGAAAGTTACTGCTTTAGAGTACTACTTGCGTACGCACTATACGTATAGCCTGGATATACAGCGCTCTCCCGATCAAGAAGGTGTTTCATGGTTTCTTTTCCATAGCGGCAACAAAGGCTTCTGCAACTACTTTGCCTCTGCTATGACTGTGATGGCGCGCTCATTAGGCATACCTGCTCGCGTGATGGTTGGGTATACCAATGGTGAAGATGATGTTGTGCATCATCAACGTGTCATTCACGGTACCGATGCCCATGCCTGGACGCAAATCTATTTTGCGGGCTATGGCTGGATAAATTTTGAGCCTACTGCAACTTTTGCCACATTTGCTCGTCCTCTGCCCAATCAGTATCACTCGACAGACGCTACTCAGAATACAACTACTAGTGGGAAAAATATAATAACACCTACAACGCACAAAAAGCTATTTCAGCCTGAAGCATCTGACCATGCCAATGTTAGTGGGGGCAGCGATGGTAGCAAAGCCTGGTCGTTCACCCAACAGATGAGAGTTAGTTTAGCCGCGCTAATTTTGTCATTGCTCGGCGGTGCTATCCTCTTTGGCATTTGGTGGAGCCGCTTGTTCAGGCGCTATGACCTGGCAACTCGCATATATGGGCGTCTCTGCCTGCTTGCCCGTTGGGCTGGTATTGAGCTGCGGCCTTCACAAACGCCTTACGAGCGCATGCAAGCGGTGGCTCTAGCTACGCCTAAAGAGGCGAACATCCTCGAACGGCTCGGTGACATTTATGTTCGTAATCGTTGGGCTGACCCTGAGAGTATGGAGCATCCACATCGCAATGGCGAATTGAAGGAGCTACCCGCATTGTGGAGCCATCTGCAATCTGGTCTCTTCCTCTATGTAGTACGGCATCCATACTTCCTACGTTGGCTACTGCTGCGTATGGGCAACTGGTTGTGCAGCATGTGGAGAAAGCATCCTGCAAAGCGCGTCTCTGCTAGATACGAATTGGAACAGCACAACGAATAATGTCTATATTCTGGCAAATTCAGCATTTTGCTTGACGTGATAGACGTGCGCCCGATACACTATAGATCGGCAGTCTGTAGAGGCAAACTAATGGGCTGTCCACTCTATTATTTTTTTGCATTTTTTTGTGCTGAAAGGCAGGTTTTTATGGCTCATAATGAAGTAGCAGGGAGTGAGCAGTCACTTATTGCACGCTCAGCGAGTGCACAGCGATCTGTTGAGGTGCTGGGCGCTTTCCCGGTCCGTTTACAGAGATTAGATGTTGCGCGTCATATTGCCGTTACCCCTGATGGAAAACGCTATGTCATTGCCTCATTTGATGATACCCGTCTGGGGAATGGTTATATAACCGCAATCTATCCACAGCAGAATGGCTATCTCACCCTTATGCGCCTCGTTGTGTGTGAGATCTACAGCAAGACCCCTGAAGAGGCAGTGCAAAAACATGTTCACTGTATACAGGCAATACAGCAGGGGAAAGTTAGTGCGCTAGTGCAGTCTCTGCACAAATAAACTGATCCATTATGTAGCGTTTCTTGCGAGAGCAGTCTCTTTTGGCCTTGACAAAGCGCCAAATTATTCCGTATACTTGAATTGATCAGGGATTGAGTATGCAATTCCTTTTTGGACTCTGAGAACAGCCTGTATTTTGATGAGCAGGCTTTGCAGCAGTTTTGTGATAACTGCTGAGGATTGACACGCAAAAGCGGATTATCAAGAAAGGAGATGGCTAGCATGGTCACTATTGCATATAACCAGTATTGCTTGCGTTTGCGCTGCGTACGTGACACGCAGATGGTCGCTAATGGCCGTGCTATGTGCATTGATCTCTCTCTTACCGGTGATGTCATGCTTGGCATTACCGTGCCTGACAGCGGGCAGTTTCAGGGGATCAGTGTGCCCATTTCCGGGAGTAGTCCGCCACCTGATAGGTGAGCAATAACGCAACTCCCTCAACCGTGGGCACTGGCCTAGAGCAGAAATCCAGTCCCACGGTTTTTTGTCGTCATTTTTATGCTTTACCCGTGTATGGGGTAGTCTCCAAGAAGAACATGTTCTAATCACTGCAAGGAGAGAGAAATTGGCAGTTCATGATCTGATTATTAATACGCCGTTAGTAGAAAATGTTGCTATTGATCCGGCGCAAGATGCGGTGGTTATCGATGGTGTCTCAATGATTTTTAAAAAAGCCCGTCCATTATGGGGTAAGCGCAGGGAGCAACGGCAGGACGATGAAAAAAAGCGCGAGGTGCGTGCTGTCGATAATGTCAGTCTGACGATCAAGCGACGTGAAATTGTTGGTATCCTTGGCGCGAACGGTTCAGGGAAATCGACCTTGATTCGTATCCTCTCAACGTTATTAATTCCTAACGCCGGGCAGGTGAGCATCTTTGGCTATGATGTCGTGAAAGACGAACGCATGGTGCAGCGACTGATTAACCGTGTAAGTGTCGAAGCCTCGTTCTTCAAGAAACTCTCGCCTATGGAGAACTTGCTCTATGCAGCGCGCCTCTACAATATGTCCGGTGCTGAGGCGCGCTCGATGATCACGACCATTCTGACACGGCTGGGCATTAAAGAAGACCGCATTCATGCCCCCTTGGAGAATATGTCGCGTGGTATGCAGCAGAAAGTTGCTATTGCTCGTGCATTTCTTACAGCTCCCATTGTCTTGCTGCTGGATGAACCCACGACCGGCTTAGATCCGCGCTCCAAGATCGATGTACAGAACTTTGTAAATGAACTGCGTGAGCAGCAAGATGCGACTATTCTGCTTACTACTCACGATATGGATGAGGCAGAGGCGCTCTGTGATCGCGTAGCTATTCTCGATCAGGGACGCATTATGGCTCTGGGGGAGACAAAGGAACTGAAACGTATTGTTGGTGAATTGATGGGGCGTGCAACGCCTGCAACGATGAATGAAGTGTTTATGTACTACACGGCAAGTCATCAGATTACGGAAGAGGATATCCAGCGCTACGGTAGCTGGGAGAAGGCTTTCGAGGCGTTAGAGGCTCAACGACAAGACGAGCAATGAGTACATAAGGAAAATCATACATGTCATCTCTGCAACATCAAGGGCGTGCAACCTACGCCTTCTTTGAGCGAAACTGGAACTTGAGCAAGCGCTATTGGACCTGGGAAGTGGTCTGGCTTGTCTACAATATAGTCAATGCCATGGCCGTGACATATATCGGGGCGGCGGCTCAACTGTTGCCAGGCGCGGAGGGAGCGAAGATTAATACTTCTCCGCTTATCCTCTACTTGCTGATCGGTACCTCTGTCTGGTCATACCTGAGTGTCACCTTTGAGGGTGTCACCGATATGATTACCATTGAGCGCTGGGAAGGGACGATTGAGCATACATTCATGGCTCCGATCTCGCGTTTTACGCATCTAGTCGGTAGCTGCTGGTATGCAATTGCTCATGGTCTGCTCTTTACTATCCTACAATTGCTGTTGGTAGGAGCTTTTTTCCATCTAGATTTGAGTCATGCTAACTACCTGACGGTTCTGTTCATGCTCCTGGTTGGTAGCGTCTCCTTCATTGGCTTTGGCATAGCAACTGCTGTGTTGCCGTTGCTCTTCACTGAGCGTGGTACGCAGATGTCTTACATTGTGCGCGCTATTCTCTTGCTGGTGTCTGGTGTCTACTATCCTGTTTCGGTATTACCCGCGTGGATGCAGCCGCTAGCGCAGATTTCGCCTGCAACATATGTGTTAGAGGGCTTACGTGCGGCCTTGTTGAATGATACCCCTATCTGGTCTGCGACGATATGGAATAATACGTGGCCGTTGCTGATCACTGGTGTGGTGAGTGTCCCGTTGGGGGTTTTCATCTTCCGTGTAGGTGAGCGCTATGCGAAGCGTACTGGTAAATTGAAGCGCAACGGGTAGTTTTAGATTGTAGCTGCAAAGCATAGTAGGCTACGAAATCTAATGCAGAACCACCCTGCTAGCTTTCACTAGCAGGGTGGTTTTTTCATGCCTAAAAACCACTCATTAAGCGCTAGAGATCGCTATATTTTCAAAGACTAGTGCAGAAACAAGAGAGGGAGTAGGGCTTGGGGGTGGCATTTGGCGAAGCCTCCCTGGCGGGGGTTTGGGGTGTCTCCAAATCCTCCCATTCCCCAAAACGTTTTGGGATTCTGCACTACTTCCCAATACTCACCATTAATCCATTAATCAGTACTTCTTGACAGACTCTTCCCTATACAATATATTTAAGAAGGCAAAAATGAGAATAATTCTCATTATTAGGTGAACCTAAATCTGAGGAAAAGGGATGCAAGAAAGGCTGAACTTAAACGCTCAGACAGTCCTCAATGCAGTACGTACAGCCCACAATCACCCGACGGCATTGGAAATCTATGAACTTGTGAAGCGTACACGCCCGCGTATGGGGCTGGCTAGTGTCTATCGTATCCTTCATCAGCTCGCTGAACGTGGATATATCAAGGAAATCGGACGTAGCGACGAAAGTTGTCGCTACGATGGGCACATAGCACGTCACGACCATGCCATGTGTACAATGTGTGGTGCTCTTTTTGACGTACCAATCAACATATTGTTATCCCAAGAAGCCTTACAGGAGGCTGCACGAGCAGCAGGGATTACACTCGAATCGCACGAGGTACGCCTTTATGGCCTCTGCCCCTTATGCCAGAAGCAAAACAGTTAAATGAAAGAGAGATACCTTTCATCCTGCATGGCTGATTATATAGAGGAGTTTTTTTATGTCAGAACATGGAGATACGCATACCATTACCACAACACAGCAAGATACAAGTACACCAAAAGTGTCATCTACCTCTGTCCGACAAGAAGTTATCGAAATATTCCATGCTATCATGAAGAACGACGATTCCTCGCATGATTTTCTCTTGCGTGTTGTACAGCCAGGATTAGCAGGACTCATGGATGGCTCAGTCTCTACGTTAGCGCCTATCTTTGCGGTCGCCTTTGCGACGCATCAACCCATGACTACCTTCCTCGTCGGCATGGCGGCGGCAACGGGTGCTGGGATTAGCATGGCTTTTTCGGAAGCGCTTTCAGATGATGGCGTGCTCACAGGACGTGGTAGCCCTATTGTACGGGGCAGTATTACAGGACTTATGACTTTTCTTGGGGGAGCATTACATACTATCCCATTCCTCATCACGCAGATTCATCTCGCGCTGGTGACAGCCTATATTGTGGTTGCCTTTGAGCTTATCCTCATTGCCACCATTCGTCACCGCTACTTTGGCACAGGCTGGCTACTTTCCATCATCCAAGTTGTTGGTGGTGGTGCACTGGTCTTTCTTGCAGCACTCATCTTTGGCAATGCCTGATGAGCGCTTCTGCGCTCCACTTATCAATATGGCTGCCCGAAAAATAGAGAGAGGGCCCTTGCGATTTGTCAATCAATATGGTATAATGAGCTTGTACAGATTATAGAGGCTTGGGCTTTTATAGAGTTTCTTCATCTGGGGATGTCGGGTTTCGACAGGCGAACAGGTTGAAGAATTGCAGGTCGAGGTGTCGGTACAGCATTCTCGTTAAACAACCGACAAAACATAGTTGCCGAAAAGCAACCCGCACTCGCACTCGCTGCTTAATAACCAGTGAAGCGCGCTCGCCTGACTTTCTCCCATGGGGTCAGGGCCGGGCGTCATAAACATGCGGATGCGATAACGGCCACGCCCTCTTACCGTTATCAAAGACCAGAGGGCCAGCGTTAGGGCATCCTGTCGGTGGGAGGCTCCGACGTAAAGAAAGAACATCGACTAAGCCTGTAGTACATTCTCCGATAGGCTCGTTTGGACAGGGAGTTCAACTCTCCCTCATCTCCACCACTTACGCCGCTTGTGAACTAGCTTCACAAGCGGCTTCGTTTTTCTATGGAAACTGTTCAGACTTGACCTAAAGAAGATGGGGTAGCAAAGGACAGCGAGACATTGGTGGAAAAAATTGAGAGAACAAGCCATACCAGTCCCGAAGAGAGAAGCAAGGCCCATACCAGAGAATTGCAAAAACAGACTTTTTTGACTTATATGCTCCCCTCGCATTAAAACATCACTATTTAAATCCGTTTGCCCTCTGCCCAGCGTCAATACCATTCTCACTGGATATGTGATCTCTTAACAATTGGTTAACAATTCTCATCTGCACCTCTGGTACATCTGCCTCTCTACACTCACACAAATATACTTTTCCCTTGACAAAAACAAGCAATGTTCTACAATAAAAGCATTGTATACTCATCACAAACATAGCAATGCAGATCCATTTTGCGGATAGAGCAAGAAATGCTTAAGCATTCTCTAGAAAGTAGCGTCCATGCCACAATATCTAAATTTCCAATTCGGCGATTATCAACTAGAACGCCTCTTAGGTGAGGGCGGTTTTGCTGAGGTGTATGAAGCGAGGCAGATACATCTAGGTACAAAAGCTGCCATCAAAGTCCTCAAAGCTTCATTCACCCCTCAACAGATCGAAGAATTGCGCAAAGAAGCGCTCATTATCAGCGAGCTTGGGGAGCAGCACCCGCATATCGTACGTCTGCTCACTTTCAGTATCGAACGCAGCATCCCCTATTTAGTTATGTCTTACGCACCCGGAGGCTCGCTCGATAAGCTCCATCCACGCGGTAAGATCCTCCCATTGCCGACCATCGTGACGTACGTACGCCAGATCGCAGCAGCACTCCAACACGCCCATAATCAGTGCATCATTCATCGAGATATCAAACCTGCCAACTTCCTGTTGCTTCAGGATGGACAAGTACAGGTAGCCGACTTCGGCCTCGCTCTCATGGCCCATTCCTCGACATCCTGGACGCCACAAGAGATTGTCGGCACCTGGATATACATGGCTCCCGAACAATTTCAAAGACAAGCTGTACCTGCTAGTGATCAATATGCACTTGGGATTGTCGTCTACCAATGGCTCTGTGGCGAACCACCCTTTACCGGCGAGGGCAGTATGTATGCCTTACCACATCAACACATGAATAATCCACCGCCCTCACTCTGTATGCGCAATCTAGATGTTCCCGCTGAAGTCGAACAGGTTGTGTTCAAAGCACTCGCTAAGAAGCCAGAGGAGCGCTACGCCAGTATTCAGGCATTTGCCGATGCTCTAGCACAAGCTACTAAAAAGCCTTCGCTCGGCACCACACTACTCGTCTATGAGCAGCAAGGTGACACCATAAACACTTTAGCTTGGTCCCCCGATGGCACATGTATTGCATCAGGTGGCTGTGATACCGCTATCAGTATCTGTGACGCGACAACTGGCAAAACACTTCTGACATTACGAGGCCCTACCAATCCCGTGCGGATGGCGGCGTGGTCGCCCGATGGGCGCTGGCTCGCTTCTGCAAGCAGAGATCAGACTGTGTATGTGTGGGAGGCGAGCACTGGACGCTTACTGTACCGCTATCACACCTATTCCTCGCATGTACTTACTATTGCATGGTCGCCGGATGGGCGCTGGCTCGCTTCTGGCAACGCTGACAAGACGGTACATGTGTGGGAAGCAAGCACTGGACGTTTGCTACATCGCTATCAAGCCTATACATTTTCTGCACAAGCAGTAACGTGGTCGCCCGATGGTCGCTCACTGGCTGCTAGCCACGCTGACTATACTGTGCACGTGCGCGAGGCAAGCACTGGACGTTTGCTGCGCTACTATCAAGTCCATACATTTTCTGCACAAGCAGTTGCATGGTCGTCCGATGGTCGCTTACTGGCTGCTGGCAGTGACGATAAGACAGTGCATGTGTGGGAAGCAAGCACTGGACGCTTGCTGCATCACTATCAAGCCCATTCCTCACATGTGCACACCATTGCGTGGTCCCCTGATGGTTGTTTGCTGGCCTCTAGTAGCGATGATCACACTGTACACATCTGGGCAGCGAGCACTGGACGCTTGTTACAACGCTATCAGGCCCATTCCTCACATGTGCTCACCATTGCGTGGTCCCCTGATGGCCTCTTGCTTGCATCCGCCGATTGCGATGGCACAGTACAGCTGTGGCGGGTAACTAGCGGCAGAACGCTGTATACCTATCGTGGTCATGCTGGATTGGTCAACTCTGTGGCATGGTCGCCAAGTGGGGATCTTATTGTTTCGGCAGGGTGTGAGGTACAGGTATGGCAGGCGCGTTGAGGTAATACTCACTTACAGTACATCAAAAATGACTTAGCAAATAAAGCAACCGAAGCAAAACGATCTTCCGGTCGCTTTGCCAGCGCACGCAGCAAGACATGATCAACCATCGCTGGCAACGTCGGATTATATGCACTCGGCAGCTGCGGCTGACGACTCGTGTGCAACAGCTTCATGATATGCCCCGTACTGCCCTGAAATGGCGATCGCCCCGTTAAAAGCTCGTAAGCAATCACAGCAAGCGCATATTGATCAGAGACAGGCAAAGCACATCCATACCAGCGTTCAGGAGCCATATAAGGAAATGCTTCCGGCGTATGGGAAAAAAAGGAACCATCCTGCGGTACCGCAAAATCCGTCAGCGATAGGTGCAAGTGGAGCATACTTTGTACTGGCTGACGCACAAGCAAATTGGTCAACTTAAAATTCTGAAACGTCACCTGACGGTCATGCGCAAACTGTAATGCATCGGCTAATTGAGCAACTACATGCCCAACCTCACGTAATGCAAACACTTTCGTCCCTTCATATTGATAGAGCCACTTCGCTAACGAACCTTCAGGATAATACTCCAGAGTTTTGTATATAAAAGAAGAACCGCTAATATACGACTCACCTCTGTTCCATGGAGAAACAATATGAGGATGATTAATACCTTGTAATAGCTCTGCTTCTTGTTGAAAGATATTTTCAATTCCTACAATATTTTTCATCATATGATATGGAAGTGCATCTATTTGAAAAGCTTTTAATGCTACATCTTGCTCACGCAAACGATCATAGGCACGGTAAACATTTGAAAGTATATTTTTATCTAATAGTTCAAAAATATGGTAACGCCAGATATCCTGCCCCTCTAAATTTATACTCTTGATTACTTTCTGCTCATGCTGTATATCATGCACGAGAGGTCCTGATGCCTTGTTGCTAAGAGGACCGGAAGGAGGCGCTGCATATATTGCCGCGTGGAGAGAATTGAGTGGCCGAGATGTTGATGAGTGCAATGGCTTCGTTATGGCAGGACCGCTAGCTGGCATAGTTGGCTCTAAGGGAGGAACTGCCAATGTACTCAATGGTGATAATTCTCCTTGAAAATGTGAGGCTATCGCTGTTTCTGATGCGGGAAGAACGTGGTTTCCTTCCTGCACAGATTGAAATTGCAGGCGCACAAAGGGAACTTTCCAGGCATACTGCTGTGTAATGCGCAATTGTAGCCTTTGCAGAAATAGGCGATTAGTAACATCATCACAACTTAATATAATTATGAAAGGTACAAAGGGAACTTGCAGAAAACGAGTAAAAGCAAGCAACGCATTGGCCATGACGATAGGCCGGTAGCCCGCCTGGACAAAAATGTCTACCAGATGCTCAGCTCGCCGCTGATCATCATCAATGAACAAAATATTACGATAATCAGGTGACACTCCGTCAACACGCGCCGCCTGCTTGGATACCTGTTGCGCTAGCAACTGTACAGCTTTGAGCAGAGTGTCCGGTTGTTCCAACGAGTAACCAATCGTATGTATCTCATTGTCCATTCTCTTTCAGCTCCTTACTATTCCTCCTCTCCCTACTTGTATAAACGCTGCTTCCGTCAGATTTGTAGAAGGGCGATGCGCTAATTTGCGCGTAAAAGAGAGCGTAAGAGACCAGATGCAGCAATCTGGTCCCTTACGCTCTCTTTTACGCGCAAATTAGCGCTGTTGGGGATACTGTTGCTGACCGCGATTCGGCTGTGATGGTGCTTGCTGTGGAAATGGCGGCTGGAACTGCGATGGCTGTGGCTGGTTCCAAACAGGCTGTGATGGCGCTTGCTGTGGATAGGGCTGCTGTGGCTGATGCCCATTTGACTGTTGAGGTTGTCCCCAGCCAGGTTGCTGAGGTTGTGAGGAATATGGTGCTTGCTGAGTTGCCCAGGGCTGCGCAAATGGCGGCTGCTGAGGCTGCCCCCACTGCTGTTGATTCTGCATAGTCTGGTTAAATGGCATGGTCGCTGGCTGCTGTGCATCTTGTGCCGCAGACGCAAGAGCTGCCCGCGCCTTGCGATCATTGCGTATATGCCGTCGGATGTAGAGAACCAGCAAGATAACAAGGACTACCGCAATCACACCATCCAGAGCATGGAAGATCGGACTGAGCGTCTCGCGGTGATCTCCGATGATCGTACCCACATATGCTAGCAATAAACAGAAAGGGAAAGAACCAAGAAAGGTATAAATACAAAACTTCACAAAAGGCATCTTTGAGATACCAGCGGGCAAAGAAATGTATGTACGCACTACGGGGAGCAGCCGTGAAAAAAAGGCAGTTGGACTGCCCCAACGCTGAAAGAATTTATCGGCCAGGTCGGCATCATGTTGTGAAATCAGCAGATAACGCCCATATTTGAGCATCAATGGACGACCACCTTTAGCACCAATGCCATAGGCGATCATTGAACCAACAAGACAACCAATAGCTCCGGCTAGGGCCACCAAGATCAAATTGAGTAGAACATTTCCAGGTATTGTACCAGGTAGAGGTTGCTTACTGGCAATCATAATGCCTGCGACTGGCATCACAATCTCACTGGGAAGCGGAATACAGCAACTCTCAATGGTCATAGCTAGCACGATACCCAGTAGGCCAGTTGAAACATAAAGATTGTTAATAAACAATGTCAATACATCTGTTATTTGGTTGAGCAATGAAGATGCCTCCTTCGCATACCTACACTTTTCCCCCATACTAGCACACTTTACGAAAAGAGGCTAGAATCAACTAGCACAAAAAAGATCCTGGACTATATGTATCTTTATTCATCGTTGTGGTGCTGCGTAGTCTCAAAGAGCGAGGAACACTAGCGGCTTATTTAGGCTCCCAGTAGCCGTCTCCGGGTCAGCTGGATAGCTCCCACCTTGCGAAGATGTGGCATCAACTACACGCCTGAACTGACGCGTCGAACGGGGCAGACGTTCCACCTTATCTTGCTGCTCACGTAAAGAGCGACTCACCCTTCTAGGCGCAGGAAGCCGTTGCGAGTCGTTCGGTGGAAATATCTCCACATCAACATCATCATATTGTTCGGCAGCTTCTTGACGAGCTGCACGTAAAGCCGCAGAGCGATGCTGGCTATGAAAAGATCCTGGCTCATAACCTGCAAACCCAGGATAAGACATACGACGTGTAGTACGACGGCCAGTGAGATCCTTCGTACGCATCAACGGAACATTTCTTGCTTGCTGCTTCGGTACCGCTCCCTCACCCCCACGTGTAGATGCAGAAGCTCTCTGGGGCAGTTGCCCTTGCCGAGTAGTAGGAAGCCGCTGTGAAGTGGGAGTTGGCAAATGACGAGCTGCATACTGTTGCTGCTCATACTGATCCTGAACATAGCGATACTTTTCTTCCTGCAATGAAGCAGCCTGAGAATCTATCACTGAGGGTTCTATGTATGCACGACGAACTAGCCGTGCCTGGGGCGCACCTTCGGCATAATACCCATAAGCCATTGCTTCCTGCTCCTGGGCTTCAGCCTCAACACGCAAATGTTCGTCGTGGCGTCGCGACAGATAGGCAAACAGGGTAAGACAGATCGGAATACTCAGCAGTAATGCCGCCAACCCACCAATCAAACCACCCAGTACCCAAGAATTGAGTGTATTACCAAACCAGAGAACTACTGCGGCACCAGCGATAAGAACCAGTGCAACGGCAACAGCTTTCATAAAGATCCTTTCTGGATACCCATCCCGAAAAGGCGGATGGAAAGAAAGGCCGCCAGCAGGAGGAGTGCATCGAAACGCAACGCAACAAACTATTTCGAGTATACCAGACTTCCAAGAAGACTACAAGAGGAATAGCAAGAAAGCATGCCAAACAAGTAATAAGACTATGCAAAGGGCACAACAAAGAGACAGTGAGCGAACTGCTCCACTCAGGGCAACCACAAGGGATTGTCCCTACAGTGGTTACGAATCAGCCTCCAAAGCGCATCCGTACCATTATAGGGGCAATTCCTTGTCGTTGCCCTGGGTGGACCGGAGGCTTATTCGAGCGGTATTGCCCCTATATGAAACAGGAAGAGAAACACTGCGAGCGTTTACAACAATAGACCCTACTAAGCCGCAGAATTGCACTGCCGGAAAATCGCCACAACCTTTCCCTGTACCTGCCACTCACGATCCCAGACGCTTTTAGGGATCAGAATAGGCTCATGCTCAGAGTTTGCGGGCTGTAAGCGTACTCTATCGTATTCTTTTTCCTGGAAAAAACGCTTCAATGTGGCACTGCCACTTACACCTTCCTGCATATGAACTGCAACAACAATATCGCCGTTTTGACAGGTTTTTTGCGGTTTGATCACCACATAATCACCGTCACAGATGTGCTCCTCAATCATGGAACGACCTTTGACGACCAGAGCATAGCAATTTTCGTTCTCTACCAATTCGCGCCCCATATCTAATGTCCGGGATGCGTCAGGATAGATATCAATGGGTTCGCCAGCTGCGATAGCACCGACCACGGGTATACCAGCTGGCTCAGCCGGAGAAGGTTTCGTCAGTTTAATGCCTCGACTCTTTTTAGGTTGACGTGAGATAAGCCCTTTTTTCTCCAACATAGTCAAATGGTAATCCACATGACCAGTGCTGGCAATCTGCATCTCATGACCTATCTCACGATTTGTCGGTGGCATCCCTTCATTTCTCATGTAACTGACAATGAACTCGTACATTTTTCGTTGTATTTCACTTGGTTGCTCTAATGACATAGAACGGGTCCCTGCCTTTCTGAACACGTTTATAGACAAACTCCGCACCTTCCAAAAATAGAACGGCCATTCAAAGCAATCATATCATAATAACAGAGCTAATACAATAGGTTTCTGGAACTCTTTTTCCGAATATCTTTTCGTAAATTGCGCTCATTACGCACAGTATCATACCAAGCATTCACTTCGTTCTGTTAACTAGTGATGGAAAGCTATGCAAAAGCTCACATTACATTCCTGCGCTTGCTGGACGTTGGCGATGAATTTATGCCATAATTTTCAGTAGAGGTGTCACATTGGCTCTATGCGAACTTACATTCTTTCCCAAAAGGGGTTTATTGCATAGACCCTGCGAGGGATGTACAATAATGGCATTAGATATTCGACGGACACCGGCACGAAAGAGAGAGTCAGAAAAATTATGGTAGAGATGACGGTTGAGAGCGTGCGCATAAACTTGGCTACGCAACAGCGAGTGGTCATCTTGAAAGCTACGAAGCAGGAGCGCTATCTCCTTATCTGGATAGCGAATGCAGAGGCATATGCTATTGCCGTCGAACTTCAAGGAACAAATTCACCACGACCACTCACTCATGATCTGCTCAAAAATGTCATTGGTGAGCTTGGCGCGAAAATAGTGAGTATTGTAATCTCCGATCTGGTCGATGAGATCTTCTATGCACGTCTCATTTTAGATGTTGCTGGCAGACACGTCGAGATCGATTCTCGCCCAAGCGATGCTATCGCGCTTGCCGTACGTGCCAGAACACCCATTTATGTGGAGGATAGCGTGCTGGAACGCGCAGGCGTAACCCTAGAACAAACCGAAGAGACTCAAGCACCTAGACCCAAAAACGAGTCAAAGCGCGAGAGTGAAAAAGATAATTTAGAAGCCTACCGCGACTTCATTAATACTCTGGATGTTCTCGATGAATTCGGCAAGGATTAATATACGCTACTCAAACTCATAGAGACATCCAGAGATGCTTTTTAGCGCATACCCAGCGTGACTTCTAAGATGCCTGCAACAATACGCGCCAGTATGCCATAAAAGAGAATAGCCAGCAAAATGTAGATATATTCGTTGATGGCAAAGGATAGCTGAATCTGCTGCACAAGAAAGACAAGCGGTTGCACTAATAGGTCGCTCAATACGGTGATAATTCTTGCCCAATCTGGGTTGTCTGGCAAGCTCTGAATTGCTTGGATAATGGCCAGTACGATGCGTGCAACCAAGATCAGTTGTGCAATAAAACAGAATGATCTGACTAATGGTGGTAGTGCGCTAGGCCGTCGTTTGCCTCTGGATGTTGAGCGATGGGTCCCTCCCCGGCGTGCTTCAGGCTGATCACCTTTTCTTTTCTCTACCGGTTCTCCTTTCGCCGGACGTTTTTTCTCCCACCACGACTTTTCAGGAACTGTAAGTCTTTGTTTTTCAGGCATAGCTGGCAAAACAAGTTGGGCATTTTTCCCAGCACCCGCTTGCGTTGGCGGCTGTTGTGAGATATATTGCATCGGCTCGGTCGGTAGATCATGCTCGTCGATCTCTTTTTTTTGCTTATACCATTTCACTTTCTTTCTCTCCTAGTGCAAAATTGCCCCCCTACAATGTTCAACGTTGTTGGTGGTCTGCCAACAAATACATCTGCTTCTGTCTTGCACTCTCTACTATTACACATCTTTACGGCTGACGTGATACAAGGTTGTACTTACTAACCAATGGTGACATATGAGCTTAAGCAGGTACTTCCTTATATCTGTTGCTACGCGCTCAAGCTGTAAGCATGGGGAGCGTCCCCTCTATCAGCGTTTGCAAAGCAGCAGTAAAATAGAATTACAGGCAGGTAATTTATTGCGCGCAACGGTGGTAGAAGGGATAGTACAACTTTAGCAGAGAGAAGATAAAAAGAGGTAAACGTGTGTCATCTGTAAGATCGCCCCTGATCGCACGCTCCACGGTAGTGACTTCGTGGCGCTGGATGTGGCCCGACATTTTAATGCGCATCGTCCCGCTCACCGCTATACCGTTTCTCTATATCACCATCTTCCACCTACCGCCCTCATTCCTGGGCCTGACATTGCGCAATGTCCCTCAACAAATAGCGCTCGGCGTGCTTGTAGGGCTACTCATGGCAATATTCGCCGCAATATACCGCATGATCATTATTGGTCCCTGGTTCCGTTGGCCGACTGTTAACGACCACCTTCTGCAAGGTGCTTATTATCTGATCGTCAATGGGCCAGTGGAAGAACTCTTCTTCCGGGGCTTTTTGCTTACAGCCGTGACGCAATGGACCGGTTGGATTGTCTGGGGCTGGCTGGTTAGTGTCCTCACTTATACGCTTTATCATCGCTTAGGAAGATGGAAATGGCGTAGCATTGGTGGTGTGGGGCTGGCGGGGATTGTCTTTAGCCTGCTCTATCTCTTACAGCCCGATCCTCACTCACTACTGACAGTAGCTATTGTTCACGGCTTTACTACAAGCGGTTTCTTAAGCTGGGGAGACGAACTGCTCTATCGTCGTTGGCAGTATCGCCAGGACAGAATGCCGCGCGACAACTCATAATCCTCTTCGACCGCACGTAAGAAACTCTGGCATTGAAATCATATTTTATAGGAAAAAGTGTGGTATTACGCAGCAAGTTATGTTATATTACTAATGATTTTTTAATCACCTTGTAGTACTATGCTAAATGTACTAAGGAGAAATATACGGTGATATATCATATTGGGCAGCAAGTTGGTCATTACCGTTTGGTCCGTTTGCTGGGTGTGGGCAGCTTCGCAGAGGTATACCTGGGGGAACATCTCTATTTAGGTTCCCAAGCCGCCATCAAAGTCTTGCATACCCACATCGCTCCCAGCGGCATTGCCCAATTTCAGCAAGAAGGACAAATGCTTGCCAAGCTTATTCATCCAGGGATCATGCGCGTCCTCGACTTTGGCATCGATGGCAACAATCCGTATCTCATTATGGACTATGCCCCTGGTGGCACACTACGCTCACGTCATCCCAAAGGGACAGGTATCCCGCTTCCCACGGTGGTGGAATATGTCAAGCAAATTGGGGGAGCATTACAATATGCTCATGACCGCAAGCTGATTCACCGCGACGTCAAACCAGAAAATATGCTCATTGGACGCAATGGAGAGATCCTGCTCAGCGATTTTGGCATCGCCCTAATCGCGCAGAGTTCGCACTACCAGAGCGCCAAGGACATGGCTGGCACCATCTCCTATATGGCCCCAGAACAGATCGGATCACATCCCCGTCCAGCTTCCGACCAATATTCCCTTGCCATCGTCGTCTACGAATGGCTCTGTGGAGAGCGCCCATTTCGCGGTTCCTTTACCGAAATTGCCGTCAAGCAGAGCCTGACCCAGCCACCATCGCTCACACAACGCCTGCCATCGCTCCCTGCCATAGTTGAGCAGGTAGTCCACACCGCGCTCGCCAAGCAGCCAGAGATGCGCTTTAACTCCGTACGCGCATTTGCCACGGCGCTAGAGCAGGCCAGCCAGGACACACAGACACATTCGCACAAGCCAAGAGCTACCAGTTCTCCCGTCGCCTTGCCACGGTTTCCAACTCCAAGAGAGCGCCTTGCCCTACCCTCTCCCCGCTCCACTCCCCCCCTTGAGAGTGACCTACCAGAGCAAGGGCAAGCCATCAAAGCGGTTCCATCATATGAAACACAACCATGTATCAGCGTTACGCATTTAATATCTAATAGCTATATAGATACACCAACCAGACGCACTCCACCAATAGTATCTCTCCCTCCAAGAGCCAAACCGCGCCGCTCAATTATTAGCATCGCGTTGATCATGACGCTCATCATACTCCTCATTGGTACGGGAGGATATGCCATCGTGCGCACTCATGAGGAGCAGGTACAAGCAATTGCACATGCCCAAGCAACTGCAAAAGCGGTTATGACGATACAAGCAGTTGATCATGCACAAGCAACTTCTAGTGCAAAGTATTCTATTGATGCATATAATACTTACGTCGCGCGGGATGGCATAATGTTTGGCTTTAATGCTCAGCATACACGTGCAAACTCGCATGAGCACATTCTGAGTATTACTAACGTCTCCCAACTGCACCCTAAATGGACGGCTACGCCAGAGGGCGCGATCTACTCCTCACCGGAAGCAGTCTATGGCCTCGTTTATGTTGGCTGCGTTGACCACAAGCTGTATGCCTTTGATGCAAGCAATGGACGGCAAAAGTGGGTAGCTTCTACTGGCGGTGCCATCTACTCCTCACCAGCGGTCGCCAATGGTCTCGTTTATATTGGCTCCAATGACGGCAAATTGTATGCCTTCGATGCCTTCACCGGGCTACTGGTATGGGTTGCTGCTACCGATGGTTGGCTCGAATCCTCGCCGACAGTCGCCAATAACCTCGTTTATGTTGGTTCTGTTGACCACAAGCTGTATGCCTTTGATGCCTCGACTGGACAGCAGAAGTGGACCGCTACTACCGGAGATGCGATTATCTCCTCGCCAGCAGTCACTAATGGTCTCGTTTATATTGGCTCTAGAGATCACAAGCTGTATGCCTTTAATGCCACTACTGGTCAGCAGAAGTGGGCAGCTCCTACTAATGATAGAATTGAATTCTCTTCACCAGCAGTATATAATAGCATTGTTTACATCGGCTCTGCTGATAGAAATCTCTATGCCTTTGATGCCACTACGGGACAGCAGAAGTGGGTGGCTACCACTGGGGATGCCATCTTCTCTTCACCGGCAGTCGCCAATGGCACCGTCTATGTTGGTTCTAATGACGGCAAGCTGTATGCCTTCGATGCCCTCACTGGATTACCCATCTGGGTTGCTGCTACTGGGGATGCGATCCTCTCTTCACCGATGGTAGCCAATGGCCTTATCTTTATTGGCTCTGGAGATGGTTCTGGAGATCACAAGCTGTATGCCTTTGATGCAAGCTATGGACAACTGAAATGGGCCGCTTCTACCGATGGTCAGATTAACTCCTCACCAGCAGTCGCCAATGGAACGGTCTATATTGGCTCTACTGATCACAAACTCTACGCATTCTGGCTGGGATGAAGAGAACCGTAGAGCACAATGAATCGCACCGTGATCCCCAAAGAACCTTGTAGACGCGCAATCCATTGTACCTGTTTTTATTTGCTTGTGCGCCTAGCACAATGGATTGCGCATCTACGGGATGTGCCCCTGCTCTCCTCGCTGCAAAAAATGACGTGTGCTCAGCCGGAGATAAAACTCTGGTAATGGCAAGCTGGCTGTGCTATATTACTAACGGTTTGATTAGCTCTCTTATAAAGCTACTGTCAATGTATGGAGGAGTGCTGTAAAATGACGGATCGTGTCGGGCAACAGATTGGCAATTATCGCCTGCTGCAATTGTTAGGTGAGGGCGGCTTTGCAGAGGTATACCTGGGGAAACATCTCTATTTAGGCTCGCAAGCCGCCATCAAGCTCTTGCATACACGTGTCTCCACCAGCGATATTGCTCAGTTCCAGCAAGAAGGGCAAATGCTCGCCAACCTCATTCATCCCACGATCGTGCGTGTGCTCGACTTTGGTATCGATAACCACAATCCTTACCTCATCATGGACTATGCCCCTGGTGGCACGCTACGCTCACGTCACCCCAGGGGAACTCGTGTGCCCCTACCCACGGTAGTAGAATACGCCAAGCAGATTGGGCAAGCGCTACAGTATGCCCATGATCAGCGCTTTATCCATCGGGATGTTAAGCCGGAAAATATGCTCGTTGGACGCAATGGGGAGATCCTGCTCAGCGACTTTGGCATCGCCCTAATCGCGCAAAGTTCGCGCTACCAGAGCACAAAGGACATGGCTGGCACCATCTCCTACATGGCCCCAGAACAGATCGAGGCCCATCCTCGTCCAGCTTCCGACCAATATTCCCTCGCCATCGCCGCCTATGAATGGCTTAGTGGAGAGTGCCCATTTCGCGGCTCCTTCACCGAAATTGCCGTCAAACACAGCGTGACTCCACCAGCACCGCTCATACCACACTTACCATCGCTACCGCCAGCCGTTGAGAAGGTCATCCTCACCGCGCTTGCCAAGAAGTCAGAGGAGCGCTTTGGCTCTGTACGAGCATTCGTCACAGCACTAGAGCTAGCCAGCCAGGATGCCCAAACGCAACCCCCAAAGCCTAGCGGTCCGATCAGCATCCAGACCATCTCATCAAGACTCCCATCCCCCATAAGCCACGCCGAACTGCCCTCCCTTCCACCATCGCCTCCACCTGACACAAACATACCAGCACAACCACAAACCGTCAGCTCCCTTCTGCCCGCACAACACCAGACCCAACTCGCCGTTGCCCCTACATCTTCTACTCTCCCCACGCCTAACACCCATATAAGCATACCCATGACACCAACTCCACCGCTAGCGCTACCACCTCCAACATCCAAACCACGCCGCTCAACCATTGCTATCGCATCGGCCATAACGCTCGTCATACTGCTCATTAGTGGAAGTGTATATACTTATTCAGCCGTGCGTACTTACAACGAGCATGTGCAACAAACGGCAACTGTACTGGCACCAACACAGACAGTACAGGCAAGTATTAATGGGTATAACAACTATGTTGCTCAGCATGGGATGATGTTTGGCTTTAATGCTCAGCATACGGGAGTGAATCCGTATGAGCGTATTGTGACTGTTGATAATGTCTCCCGATTGCGTCAGAAATGGGCTGCAACTACTGGGGACTACATCTACTCCTCACCAACTGTAGCCAATGGCGTTGTCTATGTTGGCTCTGATAATCACAAGCTCTATGCTTTTGATGCCATCACCGGACAACAGAAATGGACCTCTTCTACTGGTAGTGCGATCTACTCCTCACCAGCTGTAGCCAATGGCGTTGTCTACATTGGCTCTGAGGACCACAAGCTCTATGCTTTTGATGCCATCACCGGACAACAGAAATGGACCTCTTCTACTGGAGACTCGATCGATTCCTCACCCGCAATAGTTAATGGCATTGTCTATGTTGGCTCCTATGATCACAAGCTCTATGCCTTTGATGCCATCACTGGACTGCTGAAATGGACTGCCTCTACTGGAGACTACATCTACTCCTCACCAACTGTAGCCAATGGCGTTGTCTATGTTGGCTCCAAGGATCACAAGCTCTATGCCTTTGATGCCATCACTGGACAACAGAAATGGACTGCCTCTACTGGAGACTACATCTACTCCTCACCAGCAATAGCCAATGGCGTTGTCTATGTTGGCTCCGATGATCACAAGCTCTATGCCTTCTCTTTGGATGGCAGGTGAGAAATATCTCATGTAACAGAACAAGGACAGCAGAGTAGAATGTGCCAAATCTCCTCTGCCCAATGCTCTAGAACGTTTGCAGGCTCTGCTCAGGCTGTTCGCTATCCAATCTGTTCCAGTCGCGTAGCGACTAGCCTAGTTGCCTCATCTTGCCCAACAAGTTGTGATAAAGCCTGATGATATTCGTGCATAGTCTCCATCTTGTGCCGAATAAAATCGTGCTTACATGTGCCACCAGATAAACCTGAAAAGCCACGTTGAGCGGCCTGGTATTCCAGTTCAATTTGTTCCAAGAGCTGGGCAACTTCGCTTCTGCCTGGGTTCATCGCCAAAGTCTCCTTTCTCAATGAGCAACCACTACTGCAAAGTGAGTGGCAGCATTGCTACAGCTACTCGTCGCCAGTAAGATAAGAAGGTGTGAACCGGCGAAAGCGCTGGCGATGGAGCAATACCCACCACTATCGTTTAGTATATTTAAATAACTGGTAAAGCGCTAGAAAAATATTAAAAGGAACAATAAGTTATCGCTAAATTTAGTCAAATTTTTGCCAGAAATTCTCCTTACAACCACATGTACGCGCATGACAAGCCGATTTGTCGTCTGTTAAGGATATATTGTAACTGTTCAGGACGCCTCGCCACCTGCGGTGGCTCGCCTGTTTGATGTGGTCGCTCTCGTTGGGCTGCGCCCAACGAGAGCGACCACATCAAACGACTTGCGAAGCGCCGCAGGCCCTGAGAAAGCTAGAAGCTGGTACCTGAATAGTTACCATATTTTATATATATCAGTAAATGGATATTTACAAATATATCGATTACTACTGAGCATAGCATAGTAATGAGTTCTTTGAGTAACAAGTTAGGAATATATTCTACAAACATTTACTTATGGCTATTTTCATGATATATTACTTTAGTAGAGAGCATGTTCATGTTCTGCTACCAGTAAGATTGCATACGTGGAAAAGGAGCCGCTGATAATGGAAGCGAATGGAACATACCCTAATCGTATCCTTTGGTACATCAAAGATCGGGGACGCAAAGTAAGTGAGGTGGCTGAATACCTACACATCTCTGAAGCCACTTTCGCTCATTACGCCTATGGCCGCATATCGGTCAGTAACGATTACCGTGAAAAACTCGCGCAGTTCCTCCGTTGCACGGTTGACGAGCTATTTCCCCTGCGTACCCACCCTTCACACCAAGCAAAATCAGAGACTCCAAGCACACAAAGCCATGCATCGGGCACAATACAGGAAGTCGATAGCGCACAAGGAGAACTTCAGATGATTAATGGACGCCGCAATGCACTTCAACAGCTTGTCGCTGCTACCATCCCAGCTCCCCTGTGGGAACGATTGCTCAAAGCACTTGCTAAGCCGTCAAGCATTGATGAGACGACCTTAGCAATGCTGGAAGCGCAAGTTCAGGAGTGCTGGCAACTACAGCCAAGAGTGCTCAATGTTGTCTCTTACAGTTTGTTACAGTTTGTTGAGGGACGTTTGGCTATCACTACCAGCTTGTTGGAAGGTTCTTTATTGCCTCGACAACGCGTACGCCTGTCCCATATAGCAGGAGAACTCGCACTTATTCTTGGTGTAATGTATCTAAACCTCCACATGTACGAGCAGGCTAAGCGCTATCTTCAGGCGTCCATCGAGGCTGCAAAGGAGGCGCACAATGCCCCTTTACAAGCCGTGAGCCTTGGTCGTATGAGCTTTGCACTTGTGTATAACGATCAGACGAATACGGCTAAGGCCAACCTGGCACTTTCTCTTTTGCAAGAAGCGCAACGTCTGACTGCACAAGATGATATGAGGATATTGCGTTCTTGGCTGTCCGCCAGGGAGGCCGAAGTCCAAGCCAACTTGCATCATGAACATGAGAGTCTCACTGCACTTGAACGGGCTACTGTTGTCCGTACAGACGTTGGCCTGGGAATGGAAAAAGGCAGGCACCCAGAAGATCCTTATTGGACAAACTATGATCAATTGCTTGCTCAGGGCTATCAAGGTGTGTGCTATTTGCATCTTGGCAAGCTACAAGATGCAGAGACGATCCTTACTGAGGCAGTAAATCTGCATTCCCCTACAAGCATGTATCATCAACCGATTATCCTGGTTGATCTAGCCCTCGTTTACCATCAGCAGGGTGATGTGGCAAAGGCTTGTGACTATGTGCAGCAAGCCTTGCTTGTGATACATCAAACGCTCTCCCCTATGCATCTGGAACGCGTTCTCACTTTTCGTCAGGAGATAGACAAATGGAGCACCGAACAAGCAGTCAGAGATATAGATCGGCAAATTGTGCTAGCACAGAGTAAAATAAGAGTAACAGCAGCCTGAATAGATGATCCAGAGCGAGCATATCGCCGTATCCTTGTTGTGGCAAGAGAATTTGCCCACAGTCTTTGCACACAAGGAGTTTTCTACATGTCAACCGAAACAAACAAAGCTATGACGCGTCGCTTCTATGAAGAGGTAATCAATCAGAAGCAGTTGGCACTCGTCGATGAACTGGCAGCAGACAATCTCGCCGCCCACTTTCTTCCACCCGGGCTTCCTCCCGGCCCGACAGGTCTCAAAATCTTTCTCGGCGTCTTCCACAGTGCCTTCCCTAACGGGTACCTGACCATTGATCAGATGATTGCCGAAGGGGATACCGTCGCCACACGCCTGACCTTCCATGGCACTCACACGGGCGATTTTCAGGGTATCGCGCCAACGGGCAAGACTGTTACGGTCCCAGCGCTAGACATGGTTCGTGTCGTTGATGGC
>VBJK01000038.1 GCA_005879655.1 Chloroflexota bacterium
AGCCGATAAAACCAATAGCCTGCGACAGATCACTAAAGTACCAGGCGAAGCGCGAACCGATAAGGTAGAACGCGATGAGGGTTGTCCCGACAAATACCACTCGTGATACCCATCTCGCTGTCCACGTGTTCATCATCTCTTTGCTCTCCTTTCCCAGTCGTCTGTGGAGTCGGGAGGGAGCTTTCCTGTATGGGCGGCTCGATGTCCTCCTTCAAGTCTGGAATAATTGTACCCCATTTGTGAAGTTCGCTGTGGATGTGGGGCTAATCTGTTACCGGTGTTTTTTTAACGGAAAGGTCGCACGTACCATATAAGTGCACGCACTTCGGGCAGTCTCACGGCGTCATCCGTTCCGTTCCGCTGGCCATGAAAGGGCCTATTCATCCTGGCGTTGTTTCTGGTGACGAAATGGCATGCATGCTATTCAGGGAGTTTCACGCCATCATTCGCGATCTTCGCCGCCTCGGCATAGCGCAGTGGCATGTAGGGTGACTTCCATCCGCCTGCATCCTGCAGCGCCTTGAGATCCGTCCCCGCTTTAATGGCGAGCGTCGCCCAGGTGTGGCGACCGTCGTGCGCCGAGAGCTGCTCTACTCCGAGCCGTTCGCCCAGGACGTTCACCCGTGCTGTGACCGCTCGCTCACTCATGCGCGCCAAAAGCCTCCCGCCACGCCGACTCCCGCGCAGCAGGTGCTCCCCTGCCGTGAGCGCGGCATGCTCCAGGTAGTGGCGGAGCGCAGCGCGGGTGTCTTTGGAGAGCTGGTGAGTCTGAACCAGATCGACTTTTTCCCGATAGAAGGTCAGGGTTTCCTCGTAGAGATTGATATGCTCGAAGAGGAGGGCAGCCATCTCGGAGCAGCGCAGGCCGTGATCGAGGAGCAGGCACATCAGGATCGCATCGCGCCAGCCCTGGGCCGTGTCCGGTTGCTCTCGTTTGAGGGTGAGCGCGTCCTTGTGGGAAAGCACGATGGCTTCCGCCTTCTTTGCGCCGATCCGTGTCACCAGGCGTTCTTTGTCGATGTTGCGCCCGTCCTTGTGGCTGTAGCCCTTGACCCTGGCAATAAGGGCTGCCGTGGCAGGATCAAGGACATGGGCGTCTGTCGCCACCCCGCAATAGCGTTTGACGGTGGCCAGGCGGGTATTGATGGAGCCAATGGCAAAACCGACCTGCAGCTGGTAGCGCAGGAACTCGGAAACGAGGCCGTGGGTGATGGGTTGCCACGCCGTTACATCAGTCATGAGCGCCTTGACGGTGATGGAGAGACCGCAGAGACCGAGATAGGTCGCAAACACGGTGAGGTCGTCCTGGTGCCGCCGTTTGGTGTGAGGGGCAAGGCTGGCTTGATAATCGGAGAGGGCACGGCGGGCCGCTACCTCGTCGGCGATCGCTCCAATGGAAGGGGCCGTGATGATGGTAATCTCTGGGATGGGAACGGGAAGGCGATCGTCAGACATGGCAGGGTTTTCTCCTTAGCTCCTTATTCTTATTAGGAATACGTACCTATTTTACCATACTCGACCACCCCGTTCCAGACCGATCACGCCTCTGGACTGCTTCCAGTGACTTGAGCTTGCCTCAACCACCGGGCCAATTCGCTGAACTCTCAATCAGAAATTCCATTGCCAGATGACCAACCCGCTCCCCCACCATCGAGTGCTGTGGCTCGCTTTGCTCCCAGCACAGCCCGCTCATGAGGTATACTAGGGCAGTAGGGAACCGTCTCAAGAGTCCAGAGGAATATGGCACCGATGATGCGGTTGACGGGAAAAAAGCCAACTGACTGCGCTGCTCGGACTACACGCGCAGGAGTGAAGCCACCAGGAGATCCCCTCATGGTACACGTCATCGAGCAGGGAACCATCAGGACCATAGATGACATCTGTAAGCTCCAGATGATCAATTGGAGCCGACTCAATGGGTATTGGGAGAATAACCAGGCGCGGGCGATGCGGCTCGTGGCGAACTGGCTGACGAATAACGCCAACTATACGATTGCCCATGTGCCCTTACGCCGCCGTCCGGCATGTAGTGTCCCCTGGCCCGGATGGAAACAGGGAGGTCGACAGGAGGAGCTCGGAAGACTCTTCTGGAATAGCTTTCTCGCAACGAACAAGGGGACACTCACCTTTGCCGATGAACCGGATTTTGAAGGCACCTACCTATCCGATAGTCGTCCAGAAGAACCTTTTCAGGTCTATGGAGATATTGGCAAGGTCTCCGCATCGACCTTTGCCTTTACCCTGCCGCGTATGGGAGAAGGAGATCTCTGGATTAGCGTACTTGATGAAGAGACCGAAAGCGCATTCTTGAGATGCTGGTGGATCTGCATGCCGCACATGGACGCTTCCTGGAGGAGCAATGGGGTGTTTAAAGAGGGATCAGGATTGCCGGTGTGGACTGGCCACTCTCGTCAGAGCAAGGGTCTCCATATGCATACACACGCGTTTTCCGTCAGGGAAGAATCGTTCCCCATCCGTAGAGTTGCGAACCTGGTCCACTCTACTCCCCCGTAGATTCCTCTTCGCCATGCAGAATCTGTTGGGCAAGTGTTTGAAGGAGAGCATGAACCTCTTCAGGTGTAGGGTCGCCTTGCTGGAGCTGTGTAAGAATGCCTTCAAATTGATCGGGTAGGGTATGCACCTTCTCGATGAACCCATAGTATCCCTTTTCACATCCTTCCACGACGAGATCACAATACACTGCAAAGTCATTCGTGAGCTGGACTTCCGCTTTCTTTCCTTGCGGAAAAGTACTCGCACGTGCACTAACCTCCATAGCGCGGGTAAAGATATCAAGCCAATCGCGAGCGAGTACTCTTGGATAGCCAGTAGCGGCCAGCCAGATCCCATCTTCGCACCCCTGTATCCGCACTTTCTCAGCGTCACCAGGGAGATGAAACCTATACGCTGGTTGTTTTGGTTTGAAACGCAGAAAGAGCGTTACACCCCACAGTACGACAACTAGGGACAATTCTGTAAAGAAAATAACCGGGATCAGTGAATCATTAAACGGCACATGTGTCACGGCTCCGAGGATAACAAGGGGGACTGGTACCCCAAACACAACTGTTGTTGTAAGCATTCCTCGCGTATCAAGCAGGAGGATAAAGCCTGCTCGTAATTTTCCATTTTGGTCACGGCGTAGACCTTCGATGATTCCCATCGCCCAGAATGCGGCGCAGGCCAGAGCAAGAAGTGCGAGGAAAAGCCCGAGAACAACGGCTACTGTCATACAAACTCCTTCCAGATTACTATCTCTCTTGCCCGATCAGCGAGCGTCGGGATGCGTATGGTGACTTTCATTGAATCACAGCAACAGATGCACTGTTGTAGTATACAATAAAGCGAGGCCGTTCCTACACAGAAAATCGTTCAATCAAAAGATGACCGTAGGCAAGAGTCAAAAAGAAAGCGGGCAGACACATGGCTGATAAGAACGCCAAGCACGAAATGTCTTTGAGTGATCTTATTAAAAAACATCATCACAATGGGGGCGAAGAGTCAACCTACGAATTTACGGATCGTTGGATTACGGGCGTTGGGGAAGGAGACTTGTCGGGCATTATCATCACAAACTCGACCTTCTCTGGGGTGAATCTCGCCAACGTCACCTTGACTAACGCAAGGCTGACCAATGTTGACTTCGAGGGGGCGAGCAGTTTGACCATCACATGCGAGGAGTCCGAGGAGCAGTCCAATCCACCAAGCAGTACGAATCGGACATCTTCCTCGAAGAAAGCCGTGTCCGACCAACAACTCTCGCTGTTTGGAACCTCTTCTGCGACAGTTACTGTCTCTGTGGTGGCATCACCAGTATTTGACCTCTCTGCTACTATGCAGAGCCTAAGAACTCTTTACACCTTCGACATCATAGCGCTTATTGAAGAGAGTAAAAAGCGTATTCGAGATGCTCAACGAAAAGGGAGTAAATATAGACCCGAACAGGACCGATTCCGCAAAGACCTGCTTGACGGGTATAATCGTCAGTGCGCCATTACCAAAATGGACGATGAAGACATCTTGCAAGCCGCACACATCATTCCCTTTTGTCTTTTGGAAAAGGTTGGTGCTGGTCAGTTTGGCAACAGTCGGTGGAACGGTGTGTTACTCCGCCAGGAGCTGCATACGCTCTTTGATAAGGACACGCTGACGATCGCGCCGCTGGACGGAGCGGTCTCTCTGGTTTCCCGTTATCAAGGTCTCTCTGACCATTGGGAACAATTTGTCCTTCCGCCAGGTTCTTCCGAAGATCCTCAGACCAGAGCCGAGCATGAGCAAGTCTGGCGAAGCTTTCTGCAATGGCGATTTGATGAGTATAAGAACTATTGCTAGGCGGAGATTCTGACCAGTCAATCACACTCATAAGGATGGAGGTCTGTACGTTCGCGGTGTAGTTGGTGTCTCAAGCCTGTGGTATCCTGTAGAAGGAACGTACACCGGTTAACCATATGCATACACACGCTTTGCGCATCAGGGAAGCATGGCAGAGCAAAGGTGTGCATTGATAGACCTGATGATGGAGAGTGACATATGGAGAAATGGAATCTTGCAGAGGGGACAGAAAAACTGCTCACCCCTCATGATAGGCCAGATGTTGGTGATTTAGTGGCGTATAAGTGCCGTCTCACGCTAGATGTCTCTTTTGCGGTGGTAGAGGATGGGATCAGCGTTATCCTTTCACCTGAAGGTCTGGAGGAGAGCGATAGAGATGATAACAGGGGAAACTTTTCAGTCGTATTTGTTCCTGATGAAGGGGAAACCTTACTCTCTCTGCTGAGACGGATAGCCCAAGGGTTAGGCATCAATCCCGATGATCGTATATGGGAGGATGCTGACGCTCTAGAGACCACTTTGTAATAGCATGCGCTCCCCTCCATGTCAGGGGAGCGCGGCTCCCCATCCGTAGAGTTGCAACAGGCTCCACCCGGCGACACGGGTAGTGGCCAGCCAGATCAAGCACATCCCGGCAATCTGAGTATCTGCGACATCCTTTGGCCCCGAATCTCTATTGGTCTTTTGTAGAAGCAGACGGACAGTGGCGCGGAGCTGCTCCTCTGGGTCTGTGTTCTCTTGCTCTATCTGCTGGCTGAAGGTTATGCGGAGCTGCTCAAATTGGGTACTCCCCAATCCTTCGTGTGCAATCCGGGCAGCCTCCAACGCAAGTCGCTGCACCGTGTCATCGGGGTCCCATTGCGCCATGCTTGCCATTTTGACTCCAATCTTTCCTAAAAACCTCATCTCTAGGGCTTATTATATCACTTTTTTGATAGAGATAACAGTGACTTTCGATTGAGATAGGTGATACTATAAACGAACGTTTTTACCGAAATCGAGACCTTTATTTTCCACGCCGCAACAGGAGAGAGAGAGGAGAAAGCCATCGGGGAAAACTTCTGGATTGAGCACTCCTATTTGCTTCAAGCGCATGCTGAAGAGCCACGTAATTGCCTCGGATGACCTGTGTATCAGGATGGTTGGCTCCTAACACTTGCTCATAAATCTCAAGCGCCCGCCTCAACAAAGGCTCAGCCTCCAAGTACTTCCCCTGGGTCTGATAGAGCATAGCCAGATTGTTCAGGCTCCTCGCCGTGTCGGTATGATCCGCTCCCAATTGCTGCTCGTAAATCTCAAGCGCCCGCCTCAACAAAGGCTCAGCCTCCAAGTACTTCCCCTGGGTCTGATAGAGCATGGCCAGATTGTTCAGGCTCATCGCCGTGTCGGGATGATCCGCTCCCAATTGCTGCTCGTAAATCTCAAGCGCCCGCCTCAACAAAGGCTCAGCCTCCAAGTATCGTGCACGAGCATCCAGGTAGTATCCTACCTGATTGAGCATTCTTGCTACCACAGGATTGCTCATGTCTTCCTGCTCAATCCAGACCACGCACTCCATCGCATGAGGCAACCACTGTTCACAGGCATTCCACTCTGTCACATCACTCACCTTCGGACAGGAGGCATTGACTGTCCCCACTGCCCGTTCCTTCCACTCCTTCTCAGCTTCATTTTCCATACTATCACGTAACACCGCCTGTACCAGCCGATGAACGGATAGCATCTGTGTTCGAGGATCACGTTGGATCAGAGAATAGGCACGTAACGCCTCAATGGCCTGACTGAGCCTGAAAGGGTCAGCGGCTACTGGTTCCA
>VBJK01000039.1:0-5146 GCA_005879655.1 Chloroflexota bacterium
CAACCGGTAGAAAGTATGGGATAAGAGTTCAAGTCAGGATGATGAAGAGATGGTTGGGGAACGCGACACGTTCCCCAACCATCTCTTCATCATCCTCACATCATGAACAAAGGTCAGCTTCCTCCATTTCTGTGTCAACAGCGGCTTGCATCGTTGATGGATAGGGAGGAGCGGTAATAGCGGGCCAGTAATCGGTGGCAAAACTCACCACTCGTACCAGAACGAGTGTTCCTCTAGTATTATGTGCAAGTCGGGCGGCTATGGGTAGCACAGCTTCAGCTCTAGGGGAGCTATCAAGTGGGACAAGTATCGTTTTTAACATAGTAGCTTCTCCTTTGAACACGAGCACTATTGCTGCCAGCAATATCAGGAGGCAGTGCTCATATTGCTCACAGAAAAAGCTTATACAGAAACGTTAACGGATCGATCACAGCGATCCCTTCTCTTCTCACACTCCTCTCACAACTCCATGAACACAGGTATCCCCTCTTCTTGCTTACTATTCGCTCGGTTGAAGGGCAAGCAGATAGCCAATGCCAACTTTGGTGCGAATGTAGCGTGGGTGCGCAGGATCAGCTTCGATTTTGCGGCGGAGTCGGTTAATATTGACTTGCAGCATATGACTCTCACCCGCATACTCAGCACCCCACACATGCGAGAGCAAGAGATCTTGCGTTAAGACTCGCCCGGCATTCTGTGCCAAGTAGGCAAGCAGGCGGTACTCGATGGGGGTAAGTGTCACTTCACGTTCGGCAATGACCGCCTGATGTTGCGCATAGTCGATGGTTAGCTCCCCAATCGTCTGCTTGTTGCGCGAAAGAGTAGTGGCGTCGTTGGCAGTCAACTGAGAACGACGCAGGACGGCTCGTACACGTGCCAGCAGTTCATCGACACTAAAAGGCTTGGTTAGATAATCGTCTGCTCCCAGATCCAGACCGCGAATCTTATCCTGGTCTTGACCACGTGCCGTGACAATGATGATGGGAACCGATGAAAATTCGCGAACGCGATGACAGACGGTAAAGCCATCCATCTTGGGCATCATGACATCGAGCAGGACGGCATCAGGAGCGCGAGCTTCAATCAATGCTAGGGCAAGCTCGCCATCAGTTGCCGTCAGCACATCGTAATCCTCAAACTGGAGGTTGCGTGCGACCAAGCGCAGCAATTGCGGATCATCATCAGCCGTTAAAATCGTTGTTTTCTTTTTTGGCATATACCATACGCTTTCTGCTACCTACGCACGGAATGATGCCTCGTCATGCACTGACGGCAGGACGAGAAACGCCGTACGCGTACTCTGCTCTTACATGTTCCCACATACCCTCTATTTTAGAATGGAACGGAGCATAAGGGAAGCACATAGGGACCATAACTCTCACAAACAGATCACAATTCAGAATGGCAAACAGAGGAACACCTCAAAAGAGGGGGGCGCATGTGGAAGCAGGTTCATAACTGGAGGGTGAACGTTTCAAGCATCTTGCGGAAGTCATCAGCGCTATCTGATTTGGCAGGAGTGCTGCGTCTGGCTTTTTTTTCCTTGCCGCTGATAAGCGAAGTGACTGTAACATGACTCATTACTTGCTTTGATAGCTTGATGTCTCTTTGGTCGCCTGTGCCATAGTTCCTCCGTCAAAGAGTCATTCTTTTTCAAAAATCTCTTCTTTTATTCCTTGCGACATTGCCATTGGAACGAGTGTGAGTAGAGAAAAGCCGTATTACAAACACATCACAACGAGAGGCAACGATCTCACGAAGGTAACACGGCAGGAGCTGAGTGAAGTTTGCTGGACCAATTTGACCCAGCAAACTTCACTCAGCTCCTCTCTGATATCTCTCCTGCACATGATGAGTTGAGTGCAGGTTGCACCTCTTGCTTGCGTACAAGACTGCCAGTCCAGGGAGTCCCTAGGAGTGGGAGCAGGTAACGGTCGATACCATAATAACCAGCGATACGCCAAGCCAGAACCAAGAAGATGGCGAGCGTGCCAATGATCGGATTAATACTCACGGTCCCTGCCAGCATGAAATTGAGATTCATGACCAGTCCGAAGAAGGCTGCAATACCGGTCAGGCAGCCTACAATGAGTCCTAATCCGACTAAGACTTCGCCAAAGGTGATCATATAGGCAAATACTGTTGCATTGGGGATCACAAAGTTCTGTAGAAACCAAGCGTACCAGCTCTGTACGGATGAGTGTTCACCACTGGCGAGTGTGAGCGCATGCGTCGCAAAGCCTTTCATGGCAGCGCCAGCCTGTGCATTAAAGACCCATGCTCCGCCTTTTTGTGCTTCTCCGAAGAGCGAATAGCCCGTCAGTTTCTCCCAGCCCGCCGAGAGCCACTGATAGCCAACAGAGAGACGAATAATCAACCAGAGCCAGGCTATACGTGTATCAGCCAATAGGAATTTGGCGATTGGTGGCTCAGGAATCTGAGTCACGGTACGTGGGTGCAAACCTTGGAACATAGTGTTCCTCCTTTGTGGGCTAAGGATGTGCAGCAAATACTGCCGTCAGACATCACTTTTTCTCTACAACATCATGTTGCAATTCTTTGAGGAATGGGAGGAGTGAGAGAATATTTTATCTCAAACTCCTCGTCGCTATCATTTCGTACTACAGTTGTCGCCACGACAAAGTTACAGCAAGCCAACCCACCCGCCGCTCTGTTCTGTTTGCTCTTGTTCAGAACTGCCGGTCCCCTTTTGGTCTGCCTTAGCAGCCTCATGAGGTGGGCGCACCACGAACAATGGCAGATGTGTAGCAGAAAGGACGCGCTCAGTGGTGCTACCTAGGAGCCAGCGCCGGAAACCGCTATGTCCGTGTGTTGCCATGGCGATGAGATCACCAGAGTACTCGTTTTCTATCATCGTATGGCCTTCAGCGACATCGACGATCATGCCAGCAGTATCAGAGGCAAGCGCGACACGTGTAGAGATCTGTAGCGGCATAGCGGCCAATTCACCCTCATGCAAACGCTGTGCAACAGCATTGAGGTAGGCTTGTGCAACGTCTTGCCGATACTCGTCAGAATTGCTATCTTGTTGGGCAACATACTTTGTGGTGTCTTTCCACCATTGAATCAGGGGCAGAATCTGCACGAGGCGTAGTTCTGCGGGCAACGGGTCCGACAAAGCTGCGCTCAGATGTGCAGCCGGTATGAGGGCCTCCTCAGCCAGTTGTGAGCCATCGAGCGGAACCAGGATACGTGTCGCATGTCTGTCTTCAGTGCTCGTCTCCGCTAGCACACCAGTTCCCTCGCGAAGCACGAGGACGGGGATTGGGCTATGACGGATGACTTTTTCAGCCACACTTCCGAGCAGCCAGCGCTTCAGGCCAGTGTCACCGTGGCTACACATGACGAGAATGTCGGCCTCATGATCTTTTGCTTCCATAAGAACGTGCAGAGCAGGCGATCCTTCGGCAATGATAGGAACCGTCCCAATGCCCTCAAGCACGTCAGAAGTCGCTATACGAGCCAGATAATTGTTTACCTCCGCTCGTTCTGCCTTCATCGCGTCCTCAAGAGAGTACATGGCTGATTCCATACCGCTCCTGGCGAAATTGTGGAGCGTAGTGCATACGCGTAACAAGAGGACAGAGCCTGCTGACTTACGTGCTATGCGTGCAGCAATGGGAAGGGCTTGCTCTGCACGGCTTGATCCATCTAATGGGACCAGGATTCTGTTAAACATGCTGTTAACCTCTTCTATGCTAGTGGCTAATGGACGAGAAAATACTCTGCTACAAGGATGAATGAATTGGAGAATGGCCTTGTGAAAGATCGGTTGCTGTATGACTTAACCAACTCTTTGTCTGACACTGCTCCACCTCTCATTTGACTCTATTGTAGGGCCTTGTTCTCACTCATCGGTCACACTCCTGTGCTATTGTCTCTCAAACTCCTCACAGAAGTCTGCAACATCCGTCTGTTTGCTCTTGATCGTTTCGTGACTCTTCTCACGTCAATCATACAAGAACACGTCAGAGGGGTGCAACTAATTCATTTGTAGAAGTCACTTATTGATAGACTTTGCTCGCTCTAGAGCACGCACATTAATAATGATATAAGTAAGAGTATTGAGGTTCTTGACAGAACGAGCATTGCGAACTTTGGGTCGTTCAATGCCAAGTTCTTTAGCTTGACTGTTGATGCGTTCACAAGTGGTGCATTGTGTATAGACGGCATGGTAGAGCGGGTGGGTGCGATCCATGAGGAGGCGAGCACGGCCTCCGGCTTCATCATTGATATCCTTCTTGCAGCCTGGACCTTTCTTGAATTGTTCATGCTCGCAAGTCTGGCCGGTGGCTTCTGGGAAGAGGAGCGGGCAACGGTAGCGTTGAGCACGATAGCCCGCTTCGATGAGCATAATGGAAGACTGGGTGCATGCGCAGTCCGATAGGGCAATGCGGTGTGCCATCGGGATCAAACGTGTTTTTGCTGTGTGCATTGAGTGGGACCGCCGCATTGCCGCCGTGACGCACCGCAGCCTCATAGACGTACCATGCATCGAAGGCAGCATCGGCAGTGATATAAGTGGGAAAAGCATTGAGAGCAAGCACGACGCGTTCATAGAGGGGGCGGAAATAGGTGATATCATTCTGGTTGAACGGCTGGGTATATTCTGCGAGAACGATATCATCATAGTCCGCGATGATGGCAGCCGCGACACCGGAACCGTAGCCCCAAAGATGTTCTTTCTTTTTTTTGGTGGAACCGTCAGCTTGTTCTTGATTGGTACTCTTTTTGACGCCTAACTTACAATCAGGATCTCCTAAGAGGGTTTTGGTCGGCTCACTAACGGTCATAGACCTTGGTGCGCTCATTGTTTTCTTTTACCCATGCATAGATGTGTTTCACGGGCATTTGCAACCGTCTCGCCGAGTTCAGGTATCTCTTGTTTTAAATCACGCACCGTGGCAGCTAAGAGGCTCTGCAACAAAGCTTGATCGAGGTCACGCAGCCTTTTGCTGAGCCAGTATCTGCACGGAAGGGTTTGTTCAGGGTCAAAGCCATAGGGGGCAGTCGGGTCAAGATGCAAGTCAAAGCCGAGTTCAATGATGAGAAGGGGATGTTTGATCAGAAACTTGCGTAGCTGTGTTGTATCGATCATTCCCTCTTTTATACGTATGAGAAAAGC
>VBJK01000039.1:5208-8045 GCA_005879655.1 Chloroflexota bacterium
TATACGTATGAGAAAAGCTTTGATGTAAGACGCAATATCTTGTGCTGGTCGTCCACGACGAGATTGTTGTGCTTTCCACTGTTCAACGACTGACCAATCGGAGAGCCGAGAAAAAGGCTCGATAGTCGGCAACAACTGGATCGTTCTCAAGCAGCGTCGTCATGGTGGACTGGTCCCGCGAGATGAGATGTAGGTATCATAACAGGAGACTCCTTATTGTGAGACGAATTTTGTGTTATGTATACTCTGCAAAGGAAGAGACTATCTCTAGTTGGTTGGAAAGAGCTGAAAAGCAAGTGCGGCAAGTAGATGAGTACCTCGTTGTACCACATAAGCTGGAATGCATTCAAGCAGATGCGGATGCCAGACTTTTGTCGGGCACAAGGGTGAAAAAGGGGGCGCTTAGAAGAAGGAAAAGGCACTTTTTGGCGTATGACGGCTCTAGAACTAGGGAGTCGCCTGCGTATAGGACGTGTAATAGCAAAAACAGAAGAAGAAGCAGCTGAATGGAAGGCTTGTCCGCAAAAGGAAGGCCTTGCGCTGGCTCAAGCCTTCCTTCTAAAAAGAAAAAAGTAAAAACCCCGGCGCTGCGTCCCCTGCATAGCTCTATGAGACAACTCAGCTTCAACCTTTGCAATAGAGGAAAGTAATTCGTCTTGTACCAGGGGTCTGCTTAGACAGATGACTCTCCGTTTTTTACCCAGGAGATGTTGGTGAAATAAGGGCGCATTGATAATGAGAGCAGGTGTTTCTTTTAACTTCTTTATCGCTTGTATTCGCTTATAGAATGTAGTGTCATTCGTTTCTTGCAAACGATAGTCTAGTAGCAAGAGATCTGGCGTAACGTCTTTTGTCATCTCTAACGCTTGCTGGCTATCTTCAGCCAGCAGTACATAGTAAGAGGTTCCCTGCTCTATGAGCTGTATGAGATCGGAGCAAAGCTCTTTGTCGCTCACCATGAGAAGAAGAACTTTCAGCCGAACCCGCTCTGTATGGTGCACGAAGGGCTTCTTTCCTTTCTATCTATCGTGGCTAGTATGCTCCTATCCCTTTTGAAAGAGACTTGCTCAGGAATGGGATGGGCGTTGAGGTCCTGGCCGTCTCATGGTAATCTTGGGAGGTTGTTGTATAAAGACGAAGCCGAGTTGACGAAGCATGCCAGCAAAATCGACCTCATTCCACTCCTCTACGATCTGCTGGCCTTCTATCCGCATCATCGTAATTCCTGTCAGGCGCATTGACCTGCCGGTTGGTGCATGTTGTTCAACCCCCCCAAGATCAGTCCCCTGCATGAGCCAGCGCACTACGACTTTCTCCCCTTCAACCATAAGATCGGAGATAGTAAAGCGCAGATCAGGAAAGGTCGTACGAACAACCCTGCGCGCCTCCTCCATCGGCATGTAGAGGCTTTCCGCTCCAAGATAGATGCGCGCAAAGGAACCAAGAGAAAGAGCCATATCCTCAGCAGAAGGCGTCGCGTGCTCACTATCATCCAAGGCAGTGTCATGCTGAGGAACATGGCTACACTCGTCGCTCTGCTCTATGTTCCACGCTGCTTCAAGATAGTGACGGACGAGCGCTTTCCGCTGGTCCGCTGACAGTGATGACGACATTAATCAAACCCCCTTGTTCGAGAAAAATTTTTTCCATGTAAGGATTGATAGAAATGGACTTGACAGTTTATGCTCAGACCATGCATAGACTGTCAAGACGAAGCTTTTTGAGCCATCCCTAAAACTCCATAGGCAGTATATCGATTGTGATCAATGTGCACAACCTGAGAATTACGTAATGAGACTACGTAATCTCATTGCTGTGACTACGTAGTGACGTATCTGCTCCAACAATTTTAGAGAAGGCCATGTTCGATGGCGAAAATGGTTGCCGCACTACGATTATGTATGTCGAGCTTATTATAGATCGATTGTACATGTTTACCCACTGTGCGCACACTCAAGTGTAAGTGTTGGGCGATCTGTGCATCGGTGAGTCCTGTGGCAACCAGCGTAAGAATCTCAAGCTCCCGTCGGCTCAATGCTGCAAGAGCAGGTGAATGGGATGGCGAGGTAGTAGCGGCTGGCGCATCTGAGGCAGGTGATGCGGGAACTGTTTGTAGCATAGCCTCTGCTTCGAGCAGGATTTGTTCGAGGGGGCAGGACTGTCCAACGGAGTAATGGATGATGAATTGCTCTTTACCGAGAGAAACACGGGTAGCAAGGACCATGCGCTCTAGCAGCGCACGTCCGGTAGGAGGATGAGGGGCTTGCACACGATCTTGCAGTGCTTGTGCTCCCCCAAAGAGCCGTGCAGCTTGTACATGGTGCCCTTGCAATCCAGCCAGGCCCCCGATAAGACCAAGGCTTGCCGCGATACCATAGGTATGTCTTAGCGCCTGTGCTATATGAAATGCGTCACGCATGGCCTCACGAGCTTGTGCCAGTTCTCCTTGTAGCAAGGCCGCTTGCGCCAATGTGAACAGGACATACAGCAGGTGCCCCTGGTTGCCCGCTTTGCGCAACAACTGGCTTGCCTCTGTACCCAAAGTGATTGCACGCGTATATTGTCCCTGGGTCAGCATGACAAATGCCAGGATGGTGAGGACGGTCATTGTGCCCTGCTGATATGCCCTTTGGCGGTAAAAGGCGAGGCTCTCCTGACACAGTGTATTCGCTCGTTCATAGTCTCCTTGCAAGCCCACAACCAATCCAAGGTGGCTCTGCGCCTCCCTGAGACCGAAGGCATCACCAAGCATCTCTTGCAACGTCAACAGCTCTTCCAGCAAGGTTTGTGCACGGTCGTACGCACCCTGGTAGCGTGCAAACTCGGCGGCACCAAAA
>VBJK01000561.1 GCA_005879655.1 Chloroflexota bacterium
AGCAGCAGCGCAACGCGAGCAAGAGATACAGCGACTTGCAGGGCAAGAGGCAAACCATCCGTGTGATCTTGCCGTGGGACCATTGTTGCGCACAGCACTCCTGCGACTAGCGGAGCAAGAGCACGTCATGCTGCTCACACTGCACCACATCATCACCGATGGTTGGTCTATGGAAGTGCTAGTGCACGAAATGAGCATACTCTATCAGGCAGAGATGCGCAGAGAACCTGCACCGCTACCGAAGCTTGCGATCCAATATGCCGACTATGCACTCTGGCAACACCAGTGGTTACAAGGTGAGGTCCTGGATGCGCACATTGCTTACTGGAAACGGCAACTAGCCGGGGCACCCACACAGTTGCATCTACCAACGGATCGACCCCGCCCGGCGATACCAAGCTCGGCAGGTGCTCAGCTATCATCACTGTTGCCACTTGCATTACTGCAACAGCTTAGAGCCTTAAGCCAGCGCGAGGGGGTCACACTCTTCATGACCGGGTTTGCCGCATTTAATGTGCTATTGCACTATTACACAGGTCAAGAAGATCTTGTGGTAGGGACGGGTATCGCTAACCGCAATCGAATTGAGATTGAGGGTTTGATTGGTTTCCTGGTCAACCAACTGGCTTTGCGCACGGATCTAAGCGGGAATCCCAGTTTTGTTGAAGTGATGCAGCGAGTACGCAAGGTGTCCCTGGAGGCATATGCCCACCAAGACTTACCCTTCGAGCGTCTGGTTGAAGCACTCAACCCTGAACGTAATCTCAGTTATACTCCATTGTTCCAGGTCAAATTTATCCTTCAGAATGTGCCTGCACAAAAGTCAACGCTCGATGCTCTCACCGTAAGACCACTGGCACTTGGGCAGGCAACAGCCAAGTTTGATATCCTTCTCAGCATGTCAGAAAGCAGTGATGGACTCTTTTTATCGTTGGAGTATCGCACAGATCTCTTCAATGCAGAGACGATGAAGCAGTTTTTACGACAGTTTGAGTATGTCATGTACCAGATTGTTGCTCTACCAGAGATACCCTTGGAGCGTATCCGACAAGCACTTGCCGCCGCTAACAGAGAGGCGGAAGGCAGAAGAGAACAAGATCTGCAACAGATGAGCCTGCAAAAGTTAGGGCAGGTAAGACGGGTGCGGAACGTAAAGATGCCTCGTGTGAATTGAGAAAGGAATATCCATGCAGCAGTCATTTGTAGAAAGTTTCCGGCTTTCCCCACAGCAACAGCATATTTGTGCCTTACTTCGGGCAGAAGGTACGTTACCGTACCGTATACATTATGCCGTGCGGCTAGAAGGCTTCCTCGACGTTGCACGTCTGCATCGTGCTTTGCAACGGTTAGTTGAGCGCAACGAGATTCTGCGCACGAGCTTTCCTCGCTTGCCGGGACTTACGCTACCAGTCCAAGTAATCCATGAAGAACTGGCTCTCCCGCTGGAGATTCACGATACTTGTTCTCTCTCACCATGTGAACAGAAGCAAACTCTTGCGCAGTTGCGCGAAGCCCAACGCTATCAACCCCGTCTTCTCTTAGAGGGGCCTTTATGGCGTGTGACTCTGATCGTGTGTGATATCACCTGTCATTGGCTTCTGTGGGATCTGAGCGCACTAAATGCCGACACCCAGACATGCCATCTATTGTTACATGAACTCAGTCAACTCTAAGTCGGCTGAGATGGCCGCTGGAAGAGCCTACTGGCATTTTCTTGAGCGTGCCAGCCTGCACGCCGTCTCATTCCCCTATGAGCAAGCAAGCGACCCCCTCTTGCCTTTTATGGCCAACTCATTAGCAATGAGGATCTCGCCAGTTGAAAAAAGACAAGTCGAGGTCGTGGCCCAACAGTTGGAGGTCTCATCGCGTGCCGTACTGCTTGCCTGTTGGGCTATTGTGCTTGTCCGCATGACTACACAGAGCAACCTATTCATTGGTACGCCAGTCAGTGGCCGAAAGTATCAAGAGGTAGCCAATGCCATAGGCCCGCTGGCAAAGTCACTTCCGTTGCCATACCAGTTTGTGGCTGATACTAAGTGTAGCGAAGTAGTGCGTCAGGTTGAAGCAACAATGTGTGACGCAGAAAGATGGCAAGAGTATTTTAGTTGGCAGCGCTTTGCATCAGTGGACCACGGGCTACAAAATCAAGAGCCATTCTGTCCTTTCAGTTTTGAGTACGAGACGCTACCTGCGGCATGGCGAGCAGGACAATTGCAGTGGATGGTAGAAGAGCAGGAGGCGTGCCTGGACCGTTTCAAACTGTGTCTGTCCTGTCTGGAGAGTTCGCACGGCATACACGTGAGGTTATACTTCGATCAGGGGCGCTTCGCCAAAGCCGACATGCAACGCCTCCTCAAGCACTGGCAAACGGTCTTGCAGCAGATGCTCGCTGGTGTGGACATGACCGTTGGAAGCTTGCAATTGCTCGACAGCGAGGAGCAATATCAGATCTTGAATGCGTGGAATAAGACACATGTAGCTTATTCCACTGAAAAGTGTTTCCATCACCTCTTTGAGGAGCAGGTTGAGCGCACACCTGACGCTATTGCCGCCGTTTTTGCAGAAAGCCACTTAACCTATCAAGAACTGAATATCCGCGCGAATCAACTGGCCCATTTGCTGCTTCACACTGGCGTTGGGCCAGATGTCCCCGTGGGGATCTGTATGCAACATTCTCTGGCAATGATTGTTGGGTTGCTGGGCATTCTCAAAGCTGGCGGAACCTATGTCCCACTCGATCCGAACTATCCCATCGAGCGCCTGACATTCATGCTAGAAGAGACCCTGCCTACTCTGGTATTAACCCAGACTGACCTGCTACCTGACTTGCCGACTTTGCCTGGCCAGACCCTCTGCCTGGATGATGCATGGCATAACCTGACCTGTGAAGCCTGTACCAATCCAAACGCACCTGTCTCACCAGAGAACCTGGCCTACATCATCTACACCTCTGGCTCAACTGGTAGGCCAAAGGGGGTGATGATTACACAGCAGGGTCTCGCCAATCACGTTCAATGGGGTAGCCAGTACTTCCAAGTGAGCGAGGGTAGTGGTTCCACCAGTCTCTTTTTGCCTCTGGTGACTGGTTGCAGTGTAGTGCTCGTACCCGTGGAACGAGGTGTTGAGGCTCTAGTTGCCGCACTCCGCTGCTCTCACCACTTGAGCTTACTGAAGATCACACCAGCACATCTTGCGTTACTTAACCAGACGCTCTCGGTCGAGGAGATGTATGATGTGGTCCAGGCTGTCGTTATTGCGGGCGAGCCGCTCCCTGCCGAGGATGTGGCCGTCTGGTGCCAGTCCACTCCTCAGACACGCATGATTAACGAGTATGGACCGACCGAGACCGTCGTGGGTTGTAGTATCTACGAGGTGAAAGCCGATGATGGGGAGACGGGCATAGTCCCCATAGGTTATCCCATTGCCAATACTCAGCTTTATATTCTAGATACATACGGACAACCAGTGCCCATAGGCGTCATGGGCGAACTCTACATTGCAGGATTAGGCGTCGGGCGTGGGTATAAGAATCGACCGGACTTAACCGCTGAGCGCTTCGTACCCCATCCCGTAGCTGCGCAATTTATTGCGCCAGGGGAACGTCTCTACCGTAGCGGAGACCTAGCACGCTATCGAGCTGATGGGGCCATTGAATACCTGGGGCGCACCGACAGCCAGGTCAAACTACGCGGCTTCCGCATTGAGTTGGGTGAGATAGAGGCGGCATTACACTCCCATTCTGCTGTGCAAGAATGTGTCGTTGTCCTGCACACGCAGAGCAATACTACGGCAGAACTGATAGCTTATGTCGTACCCTCTACGCTTGTCTCACTCACTACAGATCATTTGCGGCATCACTTGCTTGAGCGCTTGCCCGACTACATGGTGCCAATGCACTTTGTCCTCTTAGATGCGCTCCCCCTTACTGCTCACGGGAAAGTGGATCGTCGTACCCTTGCGCTCAATGTTCCCAAAAAAGGACTTGAGCACAAAACACTGCTTGCTCCTCGTACCCACGTGGAGAAGGCACTGCTTGCCATCTGGACCGAGCTTCTCAACCTTGAGCAGGTGAGTATCACCGATAACTTCTTCGCGTTGGGAGGCCATTCCTTGCTGGCAACACGACTGGTAGGGCTGGTGCGCATGGTCTTCTCTGTTGAGATACCGCTACGGGCCGTCTTTGAGACACCGACCCTGGTAGGGTTAGCACAGCAGGTAGAGCAGGCATTGCTCAAAAGTGAGGCGTTAGAGGTTCCTCCACTGGTCGTCATGACACGCCCAGAACAGATCCCGCTCTCCTTTGCACAACAACGGCTCTGGTTTCTGGCCCAGTTGCAGCCAGAGAGTACAGCCTATCTTGTAACACGAGCAATGCGCTTGCAAGGCCATCTGCAAGCACGAGCTTTAGAACAGAGTTTGCAAGAACTGGTACGTCGCCATGAGACTCTGCGCACAACCTTTGA
>VBJK01000562.1:0-463 GCA_005879655.1 Chloroflexota bacterium
TCGTAGCCCGCCAGGGGTATAGCCTGCGTCCTGGACACAGGCATAACTTGCTTCAAGGAACAAGCGCTCCTGGGGATCCATCTGTTCTGCTTCGCGCGGGGAGATATGAAAAAACGCGGCGTCGAAGCAGTCAATATCCTCAAGAAAGCCGCCCCATTTGGTGTACATGGAACCAGCGGCCCCTTTTTCGGTTTGGAAATAGGATCTCCAATTCCAGCGCTCTTGAGGGATTTCGCGGATGCCACTTTTGCCAGCTTTGAGCAGGTGCCAGAAGGTCAGTACATCCTTGGCCCCCGGGTAGCGTCCCGCCAGACCAATGATCGCAATGTCTCTTCCTGTGGATGGGGCAACGGATGTGCCTGTCCCTACGGTATTATCTTCTGTGAGAAAGCATCGGAGCGTCCCTGTAGTTCTTTGGAGGAAGACTCGAGCATTTGGCTGGGCGAGCCGAGGATGATCAAGA
>VBJK01000562.1:491-1879 GCA_005879655.1 Chloroflexota bacterium
TACCAGAGCATCGATCGTAGCATATTCAAAGAAGAGTGTACTGCTGATCTGCTCCATATTTGCACGCAAGGCCTCTGTCAGTTGAAGCACCAGAATGGAGTCCAGACCATAGTTGATCAGTGGCTCGGCGGCATCGATCTTTGTACTGGGAAGCTTGAGCACCTTTGCCACCAGATCCTTCAGATAGGAACCACTTTTTTGGCGAAGCACCTCGTCTGTGTTCTCTCCAGCAGGGCCAAGATGATGCTGTAGGGACTGGGAAGAGCTGTTCTCCTGCGTTCTGGCGGGGCTCGCGCTTGCCACCGTCCCCGAAGCACCTTCAGTTTTGGGCAGGAGCCTGCGGTCGGGGGCCTGTAGGGTCGGGGCTTGCTCTCCACTCGACCCTACAGGTCTCACAGGTGGCTGTCGCACCACACCATCGCTTTCAGCTACAATCACCTGTTGACCCGCCTCCTGTGAGGTCGTAGGGACAATGTCTCGCGCCAGCTCGGTGCCAGCAGCGTTACCACTGATACCTGTAGTCTCCGAAAGGCTGATCACCTCAAGCCCTTCACTACTCAACACCGCCTGCCAGCTCTCTGCGGTCAGAGCGGGGCAGCCTAGCACGCGTAGTTCAGCGTCTTCATATGCCCACCACCCCTCAAGTAATCCAAAAGTCAGATGTGAGAAGAGACTTGTACCTGTCATCTCATTTATGAGTAGCAAGCCGTGCTTTTTCAATGTGGCTTTGGCATTACGCACCGTGTGCCGAATGTTGCTGGTGGCGTGCATGACGTTAGTGGCAATCACCAGATCATAGCTTCCGAGCTTAATCCCCTGTTCTGCAAGCGGCTTCTCTACGTTAAAGAGCTGATAGGTCAGATAGGGACGCTCCGCTCCATATGCCCGTTGTCCATGACGCAGGAAGGCTTTGGAGATATCGCTATAGCAATACTCTGCGATAGATGCTTGGTACGGCTCTAACCTCTGCAAGACTCTGCTGGTGGTTCCTCCTGTCCCTGCACCTATCTCCAGGATGCGGACGCGGGCCTGGCTGTTGGCTGTCAGCCGCTCTTGCAGATAGGTGACAACCAATGTGGCCAGGATATCGTTGAAATAGTCAGAGGTTGCATTATGTTGGTAGATGCCCTCTACCAAGTGCATGGAGCCGTTGGGAAACATGATCTCGACAGCTGACTGTTGTCCGGTTAGAATGACTGGCAAGGCACGCAACATTGTCTCTACTAACACTACCTGGGCTTTGAGATCAGCATTCTGCATCCATTGCTCTTTCTGCTGATCCCAGTCCTGCCAGAGGGCTGTGCTCTCGCTGAGCGTGGAAGGGCTGGCGACAGTGCAAATGGTTTCCTGACCATGAAGGGACTGCCTGTCTTCCAAAAGCGCAATGC
>VBJK01000562.1:1997-3661 GCA_005879655.1 Chloroflexota bacterium
TGACAGGCATAGGAAGGGAGAGGCTCAGATCCGAAGCCCATTATCAGCTCCTCAGCCTGTATCATCTCCCACCAGGGAGGGGGACCCAGGACTTGCCCCTGGTCAGCCTGTAAGCGAAGCTTCTCAGGTCTCTGTGGGACTAGCGGTTTATGCATCTGCACGAATGCCATCTGATGCACTGGATTTGCTAGCAGGTGTTCCAGAGCCTCCATTGCTTCGGCTGGCTCGATCGATCCCATACCAACGCGTGCTAGGCGCTCCCGATACGCCTGCGATGCGACCACCCCCACGCTCCCCCAATAGCCCCACATCACTTTGACTGCACAGGGCCAATCCCGGCCCAGGCGGGTCGCAAAGGCATCCTCAAAGGTACTGCCTGCGGCGTAGTTACTTTGTCCTGCAGGTCGCACGCAGGAAGGCATGCACCGAAGAGAAAAAAAGCACAAAGTCCAATGGCTCCTGCTCAAAGACCTGTGCTAGGCGCACACTCACATCCACCTTCGCTGCCAGGACGGCGCGAAAGCGTTCCTCGTCCATCTTCGCTAGACTTTGATCGCGCAGCACAACGGCGGAGTGGACCACACCATGAACACGGCCAAAGGTGCGCTTGATCTGTTCATAAGCTTGCTGAAGTTCAGGCAGCGAGGCGGCATCAGCTGTGATGTAATGCGGTATCCGTCCCAAAGCCGCTAGACGCTGCTGCTTAAGAAGAATGCCAGCGTCGGTCTTGCGGCGGCCAATCCAGATGATCTGCGCCTGATATTTGCGGATCAGGTACTCGCTCCAGACTTCTCCAATCCCGCCTGCCCCTCCGCTCACCACATAGACTCCACCTCTGCGGTAGGCTTCATGCATCTTGAAGGTGGAGGCATCCACAGGAACCAGCATCTGACGGTACCAATGCCCATAGCGATACAGCCATCCATGACCCTGTGGATCGGCTGGCAGTCTACATATGTCCGCCAGAGGGAGAGTGCTATCCGTTGTCAGGTCACTCAGTTGGATCTTCCAGTGGGGATATTCCTTGTGTGCTTGTGCTACCGCCGCTGGTAAACTGAGTCGAGCCAGTAGCTCACCTTCTCCTAAGTTCAGATAAACAATCCCTTGCAGAGTGGGTCCATAGCTGATGCCAAGTTCGCGATAGCGCTGATAACACTCAGTAGCCGAGAGAGAGGAGTGCTGGCACCGCGTTTGTATAGCAGTCAGGTCCAGACTGGGAGCCATCTCTTCTCCTATGTGTAGTTCTGCTCTTCCCTGACTTACGATAGTTAGTGCTTCATCCTCCGTCTCATGATTCTGGCTACTGATGGTAAAGATGATCTTCTGGTTCTCCTGTAACTCCAGGTCAATATGTACCTCGATCGGCTGCTTGGAGATCACCAAGGGACGCATCCATACGATCTGGGTAAGATGCAGGATGTGTCCCTTTTCAGGTCTTGTACTTCTCATAGCTTGAGCAACTGCGGCATGTGCCATTTCCAGATAAGCGACTCCAAGCTCTTATACTAGAGATAGGGATCCAGTAGCGTTCGCGGGCAAAAGGATAGGTAGGTAGGCTGATCCGACGTGGCCGGGCTGGTGCTGTAGGGATTGTGCCTTGTGCCGATCCTGTCCCTACAGCATACAGGTGCTCCCAGTCGATGGTTCCGCCATTGACCCATAGC
>VBJK01000562.1:3685-4218 GCA_005879655.1 Chloroflexota bacterium
CTCATCCAAGCTGCAATCGCCTTCTGCCCATCTTCATCTGCTGCAAAGGTTCTCAGTGGATCGTGTTGTTTTGCCTGTCCCCGATAACAGTTCCCTCCCTCATGCCGTCCTTCGATATATCGGCGTAGTTCCTCCTCTAGTTCTGCGAGCGAACTGATCTGTAGTGCGAGGCGCTCCTCCATCGCTTCGCGTCCCATTTGCAGCGTATAAGCTAGATTGTGTAGTCCCACAGATGCCTCGGCCCCCCCCTCCTCCTGTATCCAGACTAGCAACTGCTGCACTCGCTGGTGCAGTTGCTCCCGCGTGCGAGCCGAGAGCACAATAAGCACCGCATACGACGGACTTCGGTTTATGGCCTCACTCTGGTACTTTTCTACATATTCCTCCAAGACCACATGCGCATTAGAGCCACCAGCCCCAAACGAGGAGATGCCAGCACGTCTGGGAACTTCTTTCCCTGCAAGTAACGGTCGTTTCCATTCGCTCAGTGTCCTTTGCACAACGAAGGGTGTGTAACTCCAGTCGATGTGCGG
>VBJK01000271.1 GCA_005879655.1 Chloroflexota bacterium
AGACAGCTAGCAGCGGGAAAGCTGTCCATCCATCCATTCCTTTGGTGGAGATCAAGCGGCTAAAGAAGAGCTATGGCTTCCGACCCATATTGCGCGGCATTGATCTTGTCTTGCGGCAGGGAGAATGTCTTGCGCTATTGGGAGCCAATGGTGCGGGCAAGACAACACTCTTGCGTATCCTGGCCTGTCTCACGAGACCAGACAAAGGGAGCATCACTATTGGCGGACTGGACATTGTGCATGACGCGCAACAGCTTCGTCGGCTTGTTGGTTTTGTTGCCCACCAGCCCTATCTCTACGAGGAATTGACGGTCTGGGAGAATCTGCTGTTCTTTGCTCGCATGTACGATGTTGAGCATCCGCAGGAGCAAGCACGAACGCTATTGCAACGCGTTGGCCTAAGCAAACGAGCAGGGGAACGCGTCGGGACACTTTCACGCGGACAGCTACAACGCTTGGCCTGGGCACGTGCACTCCTTCACGCACCTCAACTCCTCCTGCTCGACGAGGCCGATACCGGGCTGGATCAGGCTGGACATACATTGATCGACACACTGTTGACCGAGCATATTGAGGGCGGTGGTTGCGCTATTTTTACAACACATCAGCTAGAGCGGGCTTTGCAACTCAGTGCTAGGGTAGTAATATTAGCAGGAGGGCGCGTAGTCTATCAGCAAGAGACGATAGCAATGCCATTGGCGAGTTTGCAAACGGTATATAGTGAGGTGGCAAAGTGAAGATGATACGCCTGTTCTTAACGCAGGTCTTGACGATACTCTGGAAGGATGTTCGCTGCGAATTGCGCAGTAAACAGACATGGATCGGCATGGGCATGTTTGCGCTACTGGTCTTAGTGATCTTCAATTTTACCTTTGACCTGCGTATCGACAACAAGACGGCGGTTGCCCCTGGTGCTCTCTGGGTCTCTTTCATCTTTGCCAGCTTATTAGGCTTGAGCCGTACGATTGCCGCTGAGCGAGAACACGGCTCATTGGATCGTTTGCTGCTCTGTCCTGTAGACCGTAAAGCTATCTATCTGGCAAAGCTACTGGGCAACTTCTTTTTTATCGTGGTGGTAGAGATCGTTGCACTGCCTGTTTTCAGCGTCCTCTTCAACGTTCCGCTCTTTATTGGACCGTTAGTACTAATTATGCTCTTTGGCACATTAGGGATTGCCACCATTGGTACAATTTTTTCATTTATGGCCTCAGCGACACAGGCTAGAGAATTGCTATTGCCAATTCTGGTCTTTCCCTTGATCGTGCCAGTGGTCATTGCAGCCGTGCGAGCTACCGAAGCGCTACTAGTACCACAGGCAAATGAGCCACCCTGGCTTGGTCTCATGATTGCATTTGATGTTATCTTCCTGAGCGTTTCGTTGCTCACATTTCAATATGTTGTAGAAGAATAGTGTGGGCTGTGCCGCCCCGTAGGAGTACACATACATGGCCTTAGTTGATCACGCAACGAGTATGCAGGAGCAGCAGAGCAAAGTGACAAAGCGCTCACAGCCGCTCCCCATGCTTTCTTTTTTGCTGGGTGCGCTGTCTCTCATTGGCACCATGCTTTCTCTCTGGATGATCTTCTTTTATGCGCCAACCGATGCCGTACAGGGCGAGATACAGCGTATCTTCTATTTTCATGTGCCGCTAGAATTGGCTGGTATGCTCTCCTTTGGCGTCTTGACGCTGGCCAGCCTGGGTTATATCGTACAGAAAAAGGAACACTGGGATTGGGTGGCACGCGCCTCGGCTGAAGTTGGGGCTGTCTTTATTACGATCGGCTTGATCCTGGGTGCGATCTGGGGCAAGGAGACCTGGGGGGCATGGTGGGTCTGGGACCCCAAATTGACGGCAACATTTATTCTGTGGTTTATCTACATTGGCTACATTATGTTGCGCAGTTATATGGGACGTAGCACGGCCAGTGCTTATGCTGGTGCAGTGCTGGCACTTGTGGGCGTAGTCGATCTGCCGATTATCTACCTATCGGTGGCATGGTGGCGTGGTCAGCCCTGGGCACCTTCACTCTGTTGTACATGTTGATCATGATCCAGGTGTACCAATTGCAGCGCTTGCAAGCCCTGGCACAACGTTTGCGCGCCATGGTTGAGTAGAAAAAGGACACATATATGTCACAAATGACCTATTTGATTATTGCCTATGCTATTGCATGGATAGGTCTCTTTGCCTATCTTGCAGTCATTGTCCTGCGTCTTCAGGGGGTGCGTATGGAACTGGCAGCCGTTGAAGAGTTAGTGCACGAACAGCAACAAGAAGAAGAAGCAAAATAAAGGAGCTTTAGTATGAATATAAGAGAGCAAGTTGATAGAGTCAATGCTAGAACACTCTCAGCGAGGAGGCAGCGCGCAAGTCTGGTGGGCTTGCTCAGTCTGATCCTTGGCGATGCGCTGGTCTTCTTAATCTTCGCCGCCATTGGTCGTCGCAGCCACGGTGAGGCTGCTGGTCTGGACTCGCTGTTACAGGTTGCATTGACTGCTGCCCCATTTGCAGCTGCTTGGTTTCTCGTCTCGCCCTGGTTTGGCGCGTTCCGCCGCACAGTTGTGACGCAACCAAAGGCAATGGTGGCGCGTACTGCTCTTGCTTGGCTTACCGCGTGGCCGCTTGCAATGGCGCTACGAGGCTTTGTGGTTGATCGCGCCATTCCACCCTTGACCTTCGCTGTGATCACGCTTGTCAGCAATACTATTCTGTTGCTGCTGTGGCGTGCCCCATTAGCATTGCTTGTTAAGCAACGCAGACGCTCAGAGCTTGTTTGAACAACTTCGTGAGCCACCTTGTAGTGATTGTAGCCCTGTTCGTTATTTCATGAGTACAGTAAAATGTATGGCAAAGATTACTCTCTCTTGTGAGGAAGGATAGCAACCAACGTTGAAACAGCAAGCATTTACTCATGTCAATCAACAAATGGAAATGGCAAGGCAATCATTAAAACAAGCCAGAAATGTACTCACTCAAGCTATGCTCGTTATGCACCAGGATGAAGAAGGAGTAAATCTGCCGCATATCAAAGGTATGATACAAACCCTCTCAGAACTACTTACAAACTATGACCATTGGAAAATAGAGGACAACAACACACTGCCTGATCATGTGCAACGTACTCTCAACGCGCTCAATGGCCTCTATCGGACAGGAAACCAACCCTCAGAAGCCTATGTGATGCAAAAGTCGATGGAATTACAAGCGCAAGGCTTCTACCTCTATCATGAAGCTGGAGAGTTCAAAGTCATTCCCCTCATGTAGCATGAGCAGCCAGCAAATACCTATATGAGCGAGGCAGCACGTGCCTCGCTCACTTTTACCAAGGGGTGAGGTTGCCTGAGCGTCGAAGTGCACAACTCTTGTCCATCTTCTGCGTAATATTCTTAAAGGGAACGTAATCCTACAGGTTGTAGATGTGAGTAGAGGAGGTCTATCCAGCAGAAAGGACGCGCATATGCAGAGTCAAGAATCTCTATTTCAGCGGCCAGAGCAGAGCAGACCTGAGCAAAGGGAAAGCTCTGATGCTTCTTATGAGCCACGATACCGGGAAGCTCCTCCATATGAAGAAAGCAGCCAGAGCAGACCGTATGAAGCGGGCTACGTAGAGGCATATGATGGACCGGCACCACAAGAGTATACCGGCGAAAAGCTCCGTCCTAAGACATACTCTAGGATCAGGCAGCGCCGTCGCTGGCTATTACTCACCGTGGTGTTGATCGCCATCTTAGGAGCGAGCGGCGTTTTTTCCTCTGCGAGGAAATATACATCTGGCGAGAGCACGATAGAACCGCAAACATTTGAGGTCGGTGCTCACCCGACGCTGATCATTCGAGCGATGAGCGACAATATACATATCCATACTGGTGGTACAGGAACGATAGCAGTGCAACCAGCTAGCCATGGCGAAAAAATCTTCTTCACGAACAACGATGATATCGTCTCTATTACAACTGGTCGAGGTGACTTCCAGTCCTGGCACCACACTGATCTAGATGTCACCGTACCTACAACTACTGATGTACAGATCAATAACATGAGTGGCAATATCTCACTCAATGGCGTGAATGGGCGCTTAGAGATCAGCACTAGGAGTGGGGATATTAGAATTAAACAGGGGGCCATCAGCGGACATTCAAAAATAAACACCATTGCAGGAAACATCAGATACGATGGTTCGCTCGATCCCACTGGTACCTATCAATTCCGCTCCGCCAGTGGCAATGTTGACGTAACACTACCAAGCAATGCGTCCTTCCAGCTCAATGCACATTCTGATAGCGATAACGTGAACAACGACTTTCCACACCAAGTAGCTGGCGCTCCACCATATGCTAGCTTGGACATTGACGCGGGAGGTTCAATCTCTGTGCATGAGGAAGAGGGGTCCTAGGGGGATGGGAACTTTCAAAGAGAGGTTTTTTGGTATGGGGGTCCAGGGGCGCGGCCCCTGGCGGGGTTTCAGGGGTGTCCCCTGATTTTCCCTCCCCCCCAGCCCCCCGAAGGGGGCGCACAAAAAAACCTCTACTTGAAGGGGGGATAGGAGCTTATTTGAACTGTATTAGTCCTTGAGGGCAGAGCAGTTTATCATACATATGTCTACATATAGCAATGGCGTTGCGTAGGTCGCGTATCACAAACCCCAAGCGTTGTATGAGTTGAGGCAAGCCGTGACTATCGAGGTGGTGTGCCTGGGGTTCAAAGTCGAGAAAGATCTGTTCCCATTGTGCTAATGTTTGTATAAGAGCCGCAACTTGTGTAAGCTGACCAAAGGCGTGCCGTGAATACGAACCAAGATAGTTGGACAACTCTTGGCATTTCTTCTCTAGTTGAGTAAGAGCAGTATGTTCTACAGTGGTAAGAGATTGCTTATCGTACATCTATTTTCCCTCCGCGTTGTTAATTTCATCGTTCAGCTCTATCGTCAGTACTGTCTACACGACAATCATTATAAATCTTTTCTACATGGGTAATTATATCCAATTCCGCCTTTAAATTGTGACATACTAGGAAATAAGTAACGTTTCATTTAAAGCGAACAAGCCGTGCTGTCTCTATTTTAACGTGTTAGAAGAAAAAACGATGCTTCTGTTTTTTGATCAGGTCTATGCTACATTACAGAGAAGCCATGAACGACCGAGAAAACTGTAACTTTTTTTCAGCCTTGTTCGTGTACATATCATGCGTTTGCAAGATTTCAGGTCTTGCTAGAAACAAGTTCCGTCATAAAGTGTGTGGGGCGTAATGGCTATTTTAACGTCTTATGCCAGCTTCAGCACGAGGATGAAACGCTTTTGACGAAGCTAGGGATGGGCCATAGCGTTTTTACGTACGAAAGGTAAGGAATAGTATGGATCTTGATGATTTTTTGGAGCCAGAGGTTGCGATCACGGCAGCAGTTGCAGCAGCAATTTTTTCACCTCGGGCGCGTAGCTGGATGCGTAAGGGCTTAATATATGCAACGGCAGGCGTGCTTATTGCTGGTGACGCTATAACTTCCACTGCAAAAAATCTTGGTCAGGGTGCTGAACAAATGGCAAGCCCTTCTACAGAAGAAGGCCAGCGAGCAGGAAGTAAAGGATAATGAGGTGAGTCAGCACCAACCGGAGGTAAAGCAGTCTGCCGTAGAGCGCGCAACACAATGGTGGGAGAGCGTGGGGGACTCCGTTAAGTCTTTTGCCATACACAGTGGTCAGCAGGCTATGCTTGCAGTAAGCACCTTGCAAACAAGAAGCAGCCAGACTGAGCGACCACCTACTGAACAACAACAAGCCTCATACTCACAGGAACAAGCCAGGGAGCCAGAAGCGCCTCCCATGCAAAGAGCTGAGTACCTGATAGATCGTGCAGGACAACGTCTGAATGTGGGTGTCTCCGTTGTAGGAGTGCAAATCCGCCGTAGCACTGCTCTTATGCGTGAAGGTGTCGAAGATATGTGGGCTGAGGCCCAGAGTATTCGCCAGCGTAACTTGAGACGCTAATTGCTTTAATTATCTGCTGACAAATGACTATTTTGCCACTGCTCATCACTTGTATAAGATGCGCAGTGGCAAAATAATGATACATCAATCATTGACCAGCTGCTTATTTCATTACACAGGTATTACGAAGAAAGCTGAGAGCATCCATGAGTATTGCAGCCGCTAGGGAACCTCGTGTCATTCATGCACTGCCGGGTCGTGTGCGTATCCATATACCAGAGTGGACAGGCGGAGGACAGCAGGAGATAGAGGCACAGTTGCGCCAAATACCGGGGATTTACCGGGTACGGGGCAATCCCCTAACAAGTAATATGCTCATGATATTTGATCCTACTCTAACAGACGAGCAAACAATACTACAAACGATCAGCAGGCTTAACATTCAGCAGATGAACGAACAGCCACAACCAGCTCCCCCTCCTCCAGCGCTACGCGAAAAGGCAGGAAAAATGATCCGTGCCCGTATTGCCGTGCGAGGTCTGGACCGCAATCCACACCTGGCAAAGCGTGTGACCGAGGTTCTCGAACATCATCCAGGCGTACATGCCAGTGCCAATCCACTCACCGGGCGTGTGTTGGTCGAATTTGAGGAGCACGAGGCTGAGCTAGACGATTTGCTCGCAACTATTGCGAAGCTGGAGTTACCAGAGCTGCCAGGTGAAGATCGTCGTACCCATCCACTTGTCCTGGGACCTTTGGTGCAAAGCGTCACGCGCATGCTAGAGGCAGGTATTGGCTTAGCACTCCTGGCCACACGCCATCTTTTTGGTATTACCCAACCTCTACCAGGTTCAAATGTCGCTCTACAAACAGCCAGTATTCTCGGCATCTTGCATGGTATTCCGCCCCTCCGTTATGGTTTACGGCATTTGCTAGGGCGTACGACGAGCGATCTGTTGTTTGCTATCCCAAGCATTATAATGCTTACCCTGGCGGAGAGTCCACTCGGCCTCGCTCTCAATAGTGCCGAAGCTCTGCGCTTGCTGACTGAAGTGGTGGCACGACGCTCCACGTGGCGCAAGCATGAAGAGCGCGTGAGCCATGCTCCCTCTGCACAACCAGGGGCCGTCATCCATCTACACCATGGGGAACGTACTCCGCTCGCGGCAAAGGTGCTAGAGGGCACTGGCACGGCCATTGGCAAGGATAGTATGCCTCTGCCAGTAACGCCGGGTGGCATGGTGCCAGCTGGTGCACGACTCCTTGGAGCTTCGTTCCTGCTACAATTGTCCAGTGAGCTGTCGTTTGAGCCATTTGCTCCCCCATCGCGTTCCGCTCCGGTTACGCCGCGATTGTATGAGCATTACCAACGCTTTGCCAGCCTGGGTTCATTGATATATGCTGGTATTACTGCTCTATTTACCCGCTCATTTCACCAGACACTAGCTGCATTGGTGCTCGTCAATACACGTACGGCCACGATTGGCATGGATTGCGCGGATTTAGCGGCATCTGCGCGCGTGCTCCGTGAGGGTGTGACTGTGGTTGGGACACGTCCTCGTCGCTCGGTGCGGCTCCCTGATCTGGTACTGCTGGATGGGACGCGCCTGCTGGCTGAGCGACTAGAGATCGCTAGTATCCTCCCTCTGACGCAAGAGTTTAGCAGTGCGGATCTACAGGTTTATGCTGCCGCAGTGGCGAGTGCGGCAGGATTTCCTTGGGGGGGAATTTTGCAGCCGAGTGGTCAGGTCTCAGCAACTGATGGGACATTTGATGGTAAGGTGGCGACTGCCTCGCTTGCTGTTGAGCGCTACACCCTTGGTCCGGTCGAAGACTGGAGTTCACTCCCGCAGGCGGCACCTCTGCGTCAACTTGGTAATTACGTGCTGGTCCTTCAGCGCGCATGGGAGCACAAACCTCTTGCTTTGCTCGCTCTGCAACCTCAACTGGCGCTTGGAGTACAAAATCTTGTCCAGATCTGCCAGCGCTATCGTGTAGAACTGGCTGTACTGGCCGATGGCGATCAGATTGCGATACGGGCATTAGCTCAGCGTGCACAGATTGCAGTGGTTGATAGTCATGATGCCGTTGACGTGATACAGTCCAGGCAACAAGCGGGAAAGATTGTTTTCTTCGTCTCAGATAATGTTGGTGCGGCGGCAGGCTTTGCAGCCAGTGATCTGGCAATTAGCTTGACCGATGATCATTACTGTTTGCCCGCACGGGCTGACCTGCTAGCTCCCGACCTGCATGCCGTCAGTGCCATTATTGAGGCTGCTGTGCGTCGGGATGCGACTGTGCGTGATTCCGTTGGCTTGTCGGCTGCGGCTAATATTTTTGGTGCTATCTGGGGGATACGGGGTCTGCCAGGTATCCGTGCTGCATCTAATCTCGTGTATATTAGTGCCCTGACGGCTCTGCTTGATGGCTGGCTACGCTTACGCAAAGCAACAAATGCTCCCTCTGCACAACCAGGGGCCGTCATCCATCTACACCATGGGGAACGTACTCCGCTCGCGGCAAAGGTGCTAGAGGGCACTGGCAGCGCAGGCAGAGAACTGCACCCAAGACGAAAAATCACCATCTATTCAAGGCTGTGCTTGATCAGGTGCACTCGCCTCTCATTACTATTCTGGCCGTTGGAGCTGGCCTTTCTCTCCTCTTCGGCTCGGTTGGGGATGTCGTGATTATTGGCGGCACTATCCTGGCCAGTGTGGTGATCAGCGTCTGGCAGGATCAAAAGGCTTTTCAGGTGTCAGTGGCGCTGAGGCAAGTTAGTAGCTATCATGCACGTGTTATGCGTGATAATCAAGTCACTATGACACCGGCAGCTGAAGTAGTGCCGGGAGATGTGCTACTGCTGGCTCCTGGTGATAAAATTGCTGCTGATGCGCGCGTCATAAGTTCCCAGGGTTTGGAAGTAGATGAAGCGGCATTAACTGGTGAGTCTCTGCCTGTTTCTAAAGTTCCTGCTGGGAAGCATGAGACAAATCATATTGTATTAGAAGGAACAGATGTGACTACTGGCACCGGGCAAGCTCTAGTGGTAGCTGTGGGCCAACAGACGCGTATGGGGGCGACACGTAGCGCACTGGCCGAAAATGGTACAGAAGCAAGTCCGCTCGGTGTACGCTTGAGTCGTATGCTGCGTGCGTTGATCCCTCTCTCTATCGCTGGGGGGGTCAGTGTGGTAGGAGCAGGACTGTTCTGGGGTCAAACGCTGACCTCATTACTGGCATTGGGTATAACCGTAGCGCTGGCGTCGGTGCCAGAAGGATTACCGCTGTTGGCTAAGGTTGGTGAGGCGGGTGTAGCGCGCCGTCTCTCTGACAAACGGGCCGTTGTGCGTCGTCTCTCGGCGATTGAGGCGTTAGGGCGTGTGGATGTTGCTTGTGCTGATAAAACCGGCACTATGACCAGAGGACGGCTCCAACTCAGTCTGGTGGCGACTATCGATCATGAAGTCAAGGACCTGCATGCATTATCGCCACAATTCCGCCAAATTTTGTTAGCGGCTGCACTTGCTTCCCCTGCTCCCGATGCGCCTGGCGCAGAGTCACATCCTACTGATTTCGCCATCATTCAAGGCGCGCTTGCCGCTGGTCTGGACCAACAGCTCCACGTACCACGTGATGCCGAGTTTCCCTTTGATCCAGCGCGGGGTTTTCATGCAACACGTGTGCAAGAAATTTTGTATGTGAAAGGCGCGCCAGAAGTCTTACTCCCCAGGTCTTGTTGGGTAATTCACAACGGCGAAAAGCGTTCTCTGGACGATGCAACGCGGCACGCATTTACACAACGCACTCTGCATTTTGCCGAGCGCGGACTGCGTGTGCTCGCCGTAGCCCAGAGCAATGGGACTTTACTTGATGACCCTCAAGACCTCACGCTGCTCGGTATCGTGGGGATTAGTGATCCTCTGCGGGATACTGTACATGCAGCAATCCAGCGCTGTCATGAAGCTGGCGTGCGTGTCATTATGATTACTGGCGACCATCCTTCTACCGCAGGTGCCATCGCTCAAGAAGCGGGTCTGCTGAACGGAGAGGGCGAGGTGCTTACCGCCAGTCAAATTGTAGAATTGCAGAATGGTGAACTTGATGAGTGCTTGCAGCGCAGAGGACACACAGTAGCGATGACGGGTGACGGCGTGAATGATGCACCAGCTTTACGGCTAGCGGACGTAGGCGTTGCTATGGGGAAAGGTAGTACCGAGGTTGCTCGTCAAACGGCTGATGTTGTCATCACTGATGACGATTTTTCTACGTTGGTAGAAGCATTTGTGGAGGGGCGGAGCTTCTGGCGTAATATCCGGCGGGCGCTGGCTCTGCTGCTCGGAGGTAATCTTGGTGAGCTGGGCCTCATTGTGGGGGCAAGTTTCTTTGGTGCTAGTGCGCCTCTAACGACGCGTCAGATCTTAGCTGTCAATGCCATCACCGACATTTTACCTGCGCTGGCAGTTGCGCTTCAGCAACCCGCACATCGTAATTTAGCCGATCTCAGTCGTGAGGGTGCTTCTGCCCTTGGTACACCATTGCGTAATGAGATCCTACGTCGCGCAATGGCAACCACGCTACCATCGCTTGCTTCTTACCTGTTCATCCTAGCTACGAGGGGAGTTGCAGAAGCGCGTGCTGTTGCCTTTGCCAGTGTGGTTATCACGCAGTTGGCGCAAACGCTTGACGCTGGTCGTGCAGAGGCAGGACTCACTAACGCTGTTTTCGGTGCAGTCATTGGCTCCTTTGGTATACTGGCGGCGGCCTTTTTCATTCCGGTATTGCGCGAGTTCCTCAGCCTTGTCCTGCCCACGCCATTCAGTTGGATGCTGATCGGAGGCAGTGCCTTGCTAGCCGTCTTGATAGGTCGCTGGCGGCCTATGCCTACTATTGCTCTGTCGCATCTTTTTGGCACGAAGGTAGCGCAATCTTCAGTTTGACAATGCATAAGGGTTTCCACCGTTCTTCACGAAGAACCGCAATGCTAGCTCTGGTTTGCGGAATATATGGATATCCCCCTCTCCGCTTAGCCAAACTCTCTACGAAACGCGAGTTATGATTATCATTACCAGACAAAAAATCAGGCAGTCCTAATTAAAGAAGGACTGCCTGATCGTTTCTGTTATCCCGCAGCCAACCAGCTAACCATGCAAAAGGAACGGTAGCAGATAGACGGTGCTAAAGACCGCCACCCACACGAAATCGACAAAGTGCCAATACATTTCACCGGCCTGAAATGCGAAATGCTTGTGAGCCGTGAAATCACCACGAATCGTGCGAATGAGACAGATCGTCAAGAAGATTACACCAAGTGTCACGTGGAAGCCGTGGAAGCCTGTTAGCGTGAAAAATGCAGAGCCAAAGGCCTTATACTGTAATGTGAAGTGTTCTTGATACAGGCTGATGTACTCGTTGATCTGGCCGCCCAGGAAGATCAGGCCAAGCACGATGGTGAGAATCAGGCCAATAATGGCATTTCTGCGATTGCCCTGCGCCATAGCTTTACCAGCAAAGACCGCCGTAGCACTACTACTCAGTAGAATCACTGTGTTGATCGCTGGTATAACCCAGGGTAGATTTTCGCCGCTGGGAAGCACCCATATCCCGCTCCCATTGGGGTATTGAAAGCCGCGTACCTCCAGATAGAGGTACGCCGCGATCAGATTTGCAAAGATCAGCGCCTCCGAGCAGATGAAGAAGATCATGCCCCACCATTCCATCGTGCGGCCACCTTCTCCATGCTCTTCGATTGGGGTGACATGTGCACCGTGAGCAACGCTCATAGTAGCAAACTCCTAGTTATATAATGGCGCAATGAATTGCGCAGCTACGAAGACACATGCCCGCGTGAGCAGAGCATGTGTCAGATCTTACCTTCGTTCCAATAGCCAGCCAGAGACAGCAATGATCACCAGCAGGATACCGATCGCCAGGACAATCGGATTCGAGACAAAACCCAACAGGGCCAGCGTCAGCGAGAGTGCCAGGGCAAACGGCCAGTAGCTAGGGCGCGGCATCAATTCCGCTTCCGTTGGCTGTCTTACCTTCTTGCGCTTCTTACGCGTTGGCGCTGAAGCCGGGGCGGTAGTGCCCTGCTCGCTTTTCTGCTCATTTTCAACAGGCGTCTGCTGTGATTGCGCTTCCTGTTGTTCCTCTTGAGCTGGCTGCTGCTGCGCTGCTGACTCCTGTTGTTCGGCTAGTGCGGCTTGGTTTTTTACTTTCGATTGTCCTGAGTTCTTCATGATTGCGTCTCATTCTGTTAGTGAGTTGCCGTCTTCCAGTCAGCGATTTCTGGATTCTTCTTATCGTAGAAGGGGCGGCGGCTGCGCACGATTGGCAGAGTAAGGAAGTTATACGCCTTGGGTGGGGATGCGGTATCCCATTCCAGCGTAAAGGCATCCCATGGATCGGTGGGAGCTGGCACACCGCTCTTCAAGCTCTTAATAAGGTTGAAGAGGAAGATGATCGCACCGACACCTACCAGGAAGGCACCGATGGTTGACAGCAAGTTCATGTCATTCCAGCCCAGATTGCCTGGATAGGTATATATGCGGCGTGGCATACCCAACAAGCCAAGCATATGCATGGGGAAGAACGCGAGGTTCAAGCCAACCATCATCGTCCAGAACTGCCACTGCGCTAGGCGCTCATCCATAAATCTACCAGTCATCTTGGGGAACCAATAGAAGACGCCAGCAAAGATCGCCAGAGCGGAACCACCGAAGAGCACGTAGTGAATGTGCGATACCACAAAGTAACTATCCGTCACTTGGTAGTCGAAAGGAACCACAGCCAGCGCAACACCGTTCAAACCACCAATGAGGAACAGGAATGGCGATCAGCGTCGTACTGACGGCAAAGAACGACTGCGCGATCGGAGGCAGACCAACGGCAAACATATGGTGCGCCCAGACCGTGAAGCTCAAGAAACCGATAGCCACGCCGGACCATGCCACGAAGGTATAGCCGAAGATTGGTTTGCGCGAGAAAACTGGTAGCACTTCAGAGACAATACCGAAGGCTGGCAGGATCAGAATATATACCTCTGGGTGGCCAAACGACCAGAAGAGGTGTTGCCAGAGCAGTGGATCACCCCCAAAGGCGTACTGATAGAAGTTCGTGGCCAGATGGCGGTCAAATAGCAAGAGCACGCTGGCAGCAGTCAAGCTAGGTAGTGCGAACAGCAGTAGGAAGGACATGACCATAATCATCCAGCAGAACAGTGGCATACGGTTAATGCTCATGCCCGGAGCGCGCAACTTGAACATTGTCACCACAAAGTTCAACGAGCCAGCAATAGAAGAGACACCGAGCATCGTCGTACCGAGAATCCAGAAGTCTGCATTCATGCCAGGAGTACAAACCACGGCCTGTAAACCACATTTGGCTTCACTGAGTGGTGCATACATGAACCAGCCACCATTTGGTGCCGCACCAAACAAGAAGCTCGCTTCAATAAAGACACCACCGAAAAGGACCGCCCAATAGCCAAAGGCGTTCATGCGTGGGAAGGCCATATCACGCGCGCCAATCATCAGTGGCACGACATAATTGCCAAAACCGGCCAATGTTGGCATCACGAACAGGAAGATCATCGTCGTGCCATGCATCGTGAAGACCTGATTGTAGATTTCAGGACTCATCACTTTCCCGTCCGGCTGTGCCAACTGCGCACGGATCAGGAGTGCTTCCATGCCACCTACCAGGAAAAAGAAGAAGCCTGTCACTATATACATAAGACCCAGCTTCTTATGATCAACTGTCGTAAGCCATGTACCGAGATATGTTTCGCTAAATGATTTACCACGAACAGCGGTTGTTGTGCTATCGCTGATAGTGCGAATTGCCATGAGCAATTTTCCTCCAATATCTAGCCCAGAGAGTTGATGGCTTACTTCAGGCTCTCCAGGTAGGCCACCAGCTGATTAATCTGCTCATCAGTGAGCTTGCCAATTGCCATGTCGTTGCCCGGCTTGACCGCTTGCGGATCATGAAGCCACTTCGCCAGGTTACAGTCCTTCAGATTACCGGGTTGGCATTGATTGACATTGTTCTCCGATACACCACCTGCAATCAAATTGCGACTGCCGAAGTGAGTCAGGTTTGGACCAACGAGACAGGCCTTGCTGGGATCGTTACATACAGCCTTGGGATCGTCCTCAGCGTTCAGGTTTACGCCCTTAATGCCGTGGCAACCTGTACAACCTGCGTTAGCAAAGACCTGTGCGCCCTGTGCTGCCAAGCTGTTATTTGCCCCGCTGGTTGCTACCTGCTGCTGCGTACTGACCCAGGTCTTGAAGGTATCTGAGGTATTGACCACCACATTGAATTTCATATTGGCGTGTTGTGTACCGCAGAACTCCGCGCAGATGCCCAAATACGTCTTGTTTGGTACATCAGCCTTGAACCACTTCTCATTAGTATGCCCTGGAATCACATCGGTTTTACCCGTAAGTTCAGGCACCCAGAAGCTGTGGATCACGTTATTGGAGTACAGAGAAACATGGACCACCGTATTTGCCGGAACTACCAGTGAATCGGCAGTAGTGATATGGTACTGCGGATAGTAGAACTCCCACCACCACTGATGTCCTATGGCTTCGACTTGTACTGTATGCGGATCGTCGGGCTGGTTAGCTACCTCGAACAGGCCCCGAATGGTAAAACCGAGCACGATAAACAAAATAACAGCTGGTGCAATTGTCCAAATGATCTCTACTTGCAAGTTCCCATGCAACTGCTTCGGCGCTGGCATGCCTGGACGCTCACGGAACTTAAAGATAGAATAGATGAGCACCCCCTCTACGCCTACAAAGACGATAGTGGCGATGATCAGAATTGCATAAAATACTCCACTTTCGCTGGCCGCCACCGGGCCAGCGGTATTGAGTATCGACGGTGAGTTTTCGCCACATGCGGCTAATAAGATCGAGGACAAAAACAAGCCAGCCACGACGAGTGGCCAGCGTTTTGCCCCACGAAATACAGGCATCTTCACATTAAATCTCCTAAAAAGTTATTTGAAGATGGGTAGTGATGTCGATGATGTTTTTGTTCAGGCGACACTCTTTCCATTTTATGAAAAGTGTAGCTATGCTTCCTGAAACGAGGCTTGCAGTTGCTTGCAGCGACCTTACAAGCACCTGAACATGGCCTGCGAGGCGGCGCAATGAATTGCGCGGCTACGGTGTTGGTTCGGGTTGACACCCATTGCGCAATGAATTGCGCGGCTACGGCTGTACGAGTTCTGCATCTTCTTCTTCTTCATATAATGCCGCTTCAGTTGCTCGTTGTTTGGCATCTTGTCTCTGCATCCAGCGAATGAAGAGAATGCTTACGACCACAATATAGAACAGATTGCCAGGTACCCACATGATCAATCCTCCCAACTGCTGGTCCAGCGTGGGAGAAATCCCCCAGGCTCGTACTGGTTGCTGTATATAAGGAGCGTAAATAGGTGGAAAGAAAGTCAACCCGGCTCCCAGCAAGACGGTCGGCATGCCACTCAGAAAGAGGTAAATAATCTGACCACCGGTCGAGAGGCGCGGCCAACCTTCTTTGAGCGGACCAAAGACGGGCCACCAGGCCAGTGCTGCCAGTATCATGAAGGTCATATGCTCAACAATGTGAATACTCTCGTCGGCCAGCGTTGCATCGTAGAGAGGTGGGAAGTGCCAGAGCAAGATATCGCCATTATAGAGAAAGAATGCCACCAAGGGGAAGGTAAAGAACTTGCCAATATAAAAGATGACACGATTATGCAACAGCGGCTCTAGCAGCCACTGCGGCATGGCTAGCAGCAGTAATGGCGGTCCAGCGACCGTAATCAGTAAGTGCTGAACCATATGAGCACTGAATAAATACTCATCGCCCAGCTCGTCTAACGGAGAAGCCAGGGCCAGGAAAATAATTACTATTCCGCTTAAAAAAGCAATGACCTGACTCCGTTTCACAGGCTCGGCTACATGATATTTTTTGCGCAACGGACCAATAGCGTAAAGGTAGAGACCAATCAGCAGTAGGGTCCCAATATAAAGCGATGGTGCTCTGTTCCACTTAGTGAGCCAGAAAAACCAACCCAGATTTGCTTCCACGAGATAGCCCCTTTCCAGGAATTCTTCCACACATACTATAGCAGGGGCGTAAAGAAGCAACAAGCAGAGTCAGGATTTATGAGGAGTGTGGGCATTAGCGCGCCAATGCCCACACTCCTCATAAATCCTGACTCTGCTCTCAATCTTATTCAGGTGATTGTAAGGTCAGGTTTATGCCTTGCAAGGGAGGTATCAGGAAAAACGACGACAATAGTTAGGCATCGTAATATCTATTTAGAAGGGGATGCCGAATTAATT